>NZ_JBUYEN020000007.1:0-281007 GCF_055229415.2 Bradyrhizobium sp. Leo114
TTCAGCCGCTTGCCGCAGATTCGATCCGAGACCTCCCACAAGGCCACCAGCGCATCCCTGATCTTGGCGCCGTAGGTCGGCCTTCGCTGCCGCCTGGCCTCCGGCGAAATTGCGACATGGCTGGCAAGCGCCCGGACCGCGTGCTTGCGATGCCAGCCGGTCACCGCGCAAAGCTCGTCGAGTATGCGCCCCTTATCTGCCCGCCCTGCCAATCGATAGCGCTCTACCACCGCCGCCGTGAGCTCGCGCCGAGCACCCATGCTGATCCGTCCTGCCATCGGTGACACCGATCCGATTCGGTGTCGCCGCCCCAATCCTGACGGTCAGTTCTCCGGTAACATTCTTGATGAGGCAATGCGCTCCGCCTGGCTCGCGGATTCGACCGCGCTTAAGGTTGCCTCGCTCCTCGAGGAAGTGAGCCCCGTCCGCAACCTTCACCCTGCCATCTAACGCTAGAGGGTCGGGATCTTCCCGCCCCCGTCAATTCCTCATGCAATCTATTGAGCTCAGAAGCCAATCGAGGTCTTAATCAATGCGTGCCATCACGACGAATTTCGAAACGACCGAATTTGCTGGTCTCACGACCAAAATTGTCAATCCGGACGAAAGCTCGTTCACGGTGCTGGATATGACCATCAAGCCGGGCTTCGGCGCACCGGCCCACATCTCCGAGGGCGAAGACAAGCTGTTTATCGTCCTGGAGGGCCAATTGAAGTACCTCGTGGGAGATCAGACTGGGGTCGCGGTACCCGGTGCGCGTGTTGTCGTGCCCAAAGGGGTTGTTCACGGATTCACCAACGTGGGAGCGGCCGACGCGAGGCACATCCTGGTCTCCTCGCCGCGCCGCCACGAGGAGTTCTTCCGTGATCTCCACAATATCCCGGATCCGCGCGAGCAGCATATGGACATGCTGCCGACGATCGCAGCGCGCAATGGTCAACAGATTGTTGGAGCTCTTCCGTAACGCTGTAATTGCGCGCTTCCGCACCTGCATCCGCATCTTACCGAGATGGCAATGTCCCAAATATTTACCGAGCTATCACACCAAACTGAGAGCCGCTCACAATGATTGGATTCTCCGGAGTTATCTCCGCCAAGACGCGCCGACTGTGGCGCAGAATTGCCCTGTTCGGCAGCCTGAAATGTCTGGCCGTCGGATTGCTGGCATCGTTTATTTCAACGGCCTGTGCGCAGCAGCAAACGGACGTCACCATTAAGCAATTGCTCTCGACGACGACTACGTCTGGCGGGCAAAAGATCGTATTGCCCCAAAAGGATGCGGAACTGGTAGCGTCTATCTTCGAAATCCCCCGAGGGGCGAACCTTCCAGAGCACGAGCATCCGTATCCACGATACGGTTACATCTTGTCGGGAAGCTTGCGCGTGACGGACACCGAAACCGGTCAAAGCAAGACGTATCAGTCAGGAGACTTTGTGTTGGAGTCGGTGGGGCGTTGGCACACTGGCGCCAATGCAGGAGAGGAGCCGACAAGGCTGCTCGTTATCGACATCGTCGAGAAGGGACACACGAACACGGTGCTCAAGTAGCGGCAGAATAGGTAACGCCGAAAGGCGGCGCGGTGGGGGCGCGCATCGGTTGCCATGTAGGCATGTCCGTTTGTGGCCCATCACGTCGATCCTGCGATTGATCGAAAGGGCCGCTATCGAGGGGTAACCGGACCACCAGCGGAATCGGGAAGACAGCCGCTCATGAGGCGTAGCGCAAGATCGTAGTCCGTGGCTGGTTATCCGGCCGGATCGCGTTGGCGGCCGCTGCATCATAGGGGTATAGCGAAGCAGTAGTGCCCATCTTCATCGGCCGTGGCGCGCCATTTCGGTGCCGGGACGCACGTTGTCGGCACCGGACCATGGATGACGTAGGCGTAGCACGCTCTGTTCGGTGCTTGGCAACGATAGGCGCAATCCGCGTCGCGCCGCCACGCACCGGCTACTGTGCATGGGGTTGTTTTCGACTTTTTTGTTTTGGGCATGAAAGCGACAGGCTGAAACGGGTCTCATCCGGCTCCTGCCCGCTACTTCATCAACCGCACGCCCTTGGTCGTGAAGCGCTGCGTCTTGCCGCCCGGGCGCATGGGACGCTTCGCCGTTATTCGATACAAAACCGCAAACACTCGATTCCCTGCATGACCGCTGTCGGTGCGAGGTGTTGTGCGATCATGCAGCCTCACGAAACGAGTGTGGCACTAAAATAAATCTCGACCTTCATCAGCTTGGAGACGGGGCAGCCGGCTTTTGCGCTCGCGGCGATCGACTGGAATGTGTCGTGATCCATGCCCGGTATCTTCGCCGTGGTGGTGAGATGCGCCGAGGTGATCGAAAAGCCGTCCCCGTCCTTCTCGATGGTGATTTCTGATTTGCTGTCGACCTGCTCCGGCACGAAATTCGCCTGACCGAGTTGCCTGACGAATGACATGGTGAAGCACGCGGCATGCGCGGCACCTAACAGCTCCTCCGGATTGGTGCCCGGCTTCTCGCCGTAGCGGCTGAAGAAGGTGTAGGGATGATTGTCCAGCGCGTGGCTCTCGGTGGAGACCGAGCCCTTGCCTTCGCGCAGGCTCCCATTCCAGGCGGCGGATCCGAAACGTTTCATCGGTCTTTACTCCTTCCTGTTGTGCATCCCCCGCAGCTTACGAGCGCGTCAGCACCGCCGCTCGTCTCTTCCCGGTCTCGATCATGTCGAGAGCGCGGCCATCCCAAGTGTGGTCACCTCATGGGCGTTGGCCGGCAGCCTCCAGGATCAGTTGCGTGATCTCGGCAGGTTGAGAGATCAGCGACAGGTGACTCGCTTTCACCTCAATGGTCTTGGCTCCCATGCGCTTGGCCATGAATCGTTCGAGGTCCGGATTGATCGTGCGGTCCTCGGTCGAGACGGCGTAGTAGCTCGGCTTTGATCGCCAGGCCGCGTTCGTGGTCTTGCCGGAGAGCAACGCCTTGTGGAACGGCTGCTGGACGGCATAGAGCACCTTGGCCTTTGCCTCCGGCAGGTCGCCCGCGAAATCGTGCAGGAAAGCTTCCTCGGAGAGGCGTCCTTCATCGCCGTCGAACACGATGCCGGCGGTTGCTGGCGGGGTCGGATAGGTCTTGGCGAGCGCGGTGTAGTCCTCGCCGGCGTCCGGCGCGCGCGCCGCCACATAGACGAGCGCCGAGACGTTCGGATGCACGCCGGCCTCGGTGACGATCATGCCGGAGAAGGAATGGCCGACCAGAACCGTCGGCCCGTTCTGCCGAGCGAGCACGCGCTCGGCTGATGCGACCGCTTCGGGTAGCGTGGTCAGCGGATTCTGCACGGAGGTCGCGTTGAGGCCGGCCGTCTGCAATCGCGCGATCACCTCGGACCAGCACGAGCCGTCGGCGAACAGCCCATGCACCAGCACGACGTTGCGCGCCTTCGGCGGAGTTGCGTTTGCGGCCATGCCGCGTGTGGAGATCAGCGAGGCCGCTGCGCCGGCAAGCAGGGCGGTTGAAAAAGCTCGTCTGTTCATCATCGTGATGTCGCTTCCTTTGATCACGAGAGGGATCGTCTTGATGGCGCGAAATGGCCGCGCGGTCTCAAGCAGGTCCCTGCATCAATGCGTCGATGCCGGGCCAATGCGCGGCGAAGATGCCGCGCACGAACGCCTCGCGGTTGTTCTCGATGCTTTAGTGGTCGTGAGGATAGTTGACCATGATACCGAAGGATTTCGGGATCGCACGGAGCTCGGTGTTGCCGAGTCAGTGATCAGCTCGAGCCGCGCCGTTGCCGAGGTGAAAACGCGTTACCGGGTCGATGCGATGGCCGGTCAAGCGCACGAATCTTACGCATCCGCGGATCGCGGCGCGCTTCGATCGCTTTTGTCCTCGACTGCGATCGCCAGCAGCCATATGGCAAACCCCGCCAAAGCCAGCCCGCAGCCGACCCAGCCGGTCGATGTCCATCCGTAGCCGGCAGAGATGGCGAGGCCGCCGAGCCACGGGCCGAGCGCATTTGCGGTGTTGAAAGCCGAATGGTTGAGGGCGGCCGGAAGGGCCTGGGCTTCGCCCGACACATCCATCAGCCGGGTCTGCAGCACAGTTCCGAGCGCTCCGCCCAAACCGATGAGAAATGCGTCGATCGTCATGGTCCAGATGTTCAACGCTGCCCAGGGGAATACAGCTAACGCGGCGGAACTCCAGATCAGTAAGCCGCCCGCCGTCGGCATGATTGCGCGGTCGGCGACCCGTGGCACGACAATATTGCCGATGGTCAGGCCGAGCCCGAACGCTGACAGCACCAACGGCACGAGGGCGGGCGAAACGTGCGTCACTTCCATCAGCGTCGTCGCGGTGTAGGTGTAAACCGCAAACAGGCCGCCAAAGCCGATGGCGCCGATTGCGAGCGTGAGCCAGACTTGGCCGCGCCTCAATGCGTCAAGCTCACGCAACGCGCTTGCCTTCGGGGCCGGGTGATCGACGGGCGCGAACCATGCAACCATTGAAAGGGCCGCGATGGCGAGCGCAGCGACGACGCCAAAGCTCCAGCGCCAGCCGGCCGCCTGACCCAGCCAGTTCGCGAGCGGGACACCGATCACGGTCGCAACCGTCAGGCCAAGGAACATCTTTCCGACGGCCTGAGTCCGCTTGTGTAATGGCACCAGCGAGGCTGCCACCATGGCCGCCGTGCCAAAGTAGGCCCCATGCGGGACGCCGCTCAGGAAACGGAACGCCAGCATCCAGTGATAGCTGGGCGCGAACGCGCTCAGCGCGTTGCCGACGGCGAACATGGCCATCAGCAACAAAAGGACGTTGCGACGCGCCAAGCGAGCCGTCAGTACAGCAAGCACGGGCGCACCGATCACCACGCCCAACGCATACATGCTGATGACGTTTCCGGCTGTCGGCTCATCAATCCGCAGATCCGGCGCGAAATAGGGCAACAGGCTCATGGTTGCGAATTCAGTGGTGCCGATCGCAAAGCCGCCCATGGCTAACGCGAACAGGACAAGGCCGGTCCCTACAGGGGCGGCATTCTGCTTTTCCATATCTTTCCCGATTTTTGGAATGCCGATTCAATCGCCCTAAGGCTTGATCGGATGAATGGCTCGATCAGATGGCGGTGGCTCGATCCTTGACGGTTACCGCCTGCGATCGAATCCCATAACGGATGTGGGAAGATGTTCAGAGGGTGGTCTGCAACACATGTATTCCATGCGTCCGGCACGGCTGGAGCGCGCGTCATTCATCGGAGGTTGAGACCTGAGGGATAGAGGCACCTGAGCAAGAGCAGGCACACTGAATTACATGACATCGATCAAATAGACATGCATCCCATCAGATTCAAATAATGCCTGTGTGATGTCGGTCAGGTCCCGGCCAAGCCATTGCTATCGGGCACGCTGCCCTTCGTCCTGGATCGCTCGCGAGCAGAGGCGTCGCCGGCGTGAAATCAACCTGCTTCTCATGGCGCCACGCCAGACCGACAGAGCAAGCGGCGGTGTCAGGGCAACCGAGCGCCCTGGGGAGTCATTTCAGGATTTTCGAAGGTGTAGATATCTGGTACGCCATTCCGAATGGCACGCCAATCGCGGACCACGATCGCAGCACGTCACTGCGCGCTGGATCCGCCCTCCACGATCTTCTCGTTCAGCTTCTGATCCACGATCTGGACGGTTCGGTCGATCTCGGCATTGGGCGCGCCAAGCTGATGCGAAATCAACTTCACCAGCAGGTCGACCCGCTCGATGAAGGGCGCTCCGCTCGCCACAGCGCGCGCCGCCGATGAAGGTTTGAGAAGGCTTTCCGCCGCCTTGGCGTATTTCTCGAACGGCACCTGGTCCTTCGGGTCGGCTCCCAGTCGGCGAGCGATCCCATCGACGTGCTCATAGATCGACTGCGAGCGCTTCAGATCGGCGTGCACCGCGTCGCGGATCGATTGCGGCTCCTGTGGCGTGATGCAGCGGTAATTGCCGGTCAATAGCATCGACCATTTGGCCAGCGGGACGAACAGCGAGTCGAACACTTTGAGCTTCACGGGAACGTCCTGGCCATCCAGCTTCACTGCGTCGATGTCCGCCTCCAGCTCGCGAAGCAGCCGGTTATGTGCCTCATCCGCAAATGCCGCTGCCTTGAAATTTGTCGGCAGGCCGACATGAAGGACATTCGCCGCCTCGTCCGGTGGGCGGAAGGCCTGCGGATCAGGCGAGCACAGCGAAACCAGTCCCGGCTTGAACCGTTCCCATACCTGCGCATTGGTATAGGCTTCTTCGAGGTCCATCTCCGCCAGCGCCGGAATCCGTTTGAGATAGGGCAAGGGCGGCATGTTCATGATCGAAAGGCAAGGCAGCTTCGCCTCGGCGATCTTGATCATCAGAACCCGGATCGTGTGGTTGGTGTATTGCGGCTCCTGCATGGCAAGGCCAACCAGATCGTAACGGGAGAGGTCGACGTCTGCAGGCGGTGTCGCGTCCAGGGTCCCGGGCAGATCACGCGAAAAGATCGAGCGGTGCGTCGGCTCGTCACGCAGCTTGATGCGAACTTCGGTGCCGTCGCGATTGATGAGCTCTGCGGTCTTCTTGCGACAAACCAAGGTCACGTTGTGACCGGCCATCAGCAGCTTCGTCGCGAGCAATGAGCCATACGAGGCTCCAAGGATCAGAACGTTGCGCGCCATGCTCCCTCTCCCAAAGGTTTTCCTCCAACGCCCCCAACCCAAGCCAGTCTCGAATTTTCGTCGGGTATCCGCTTGGGCGAAGGAACGGCGCAGGCCGGACCTTTACATCAGACGGGGACGGCCTCTTCGGGCAAGGAGCATACCTCTCTATCGCCAATTGACGAGCATTACAATCACACAGCGCTTCGCGCTTTCAGTCCGCAAAAGAAGTCTCTCCTTCAGCTTGCATCATTCGCACCGATAGTGGTGGCCGTCACGGCCAAGGAATGTGCCGGTCGCGGGACTGTACGAGCGGTGGCGCTGCGCGCAGGTGCCGATGCCGCTGTCCTCTTCGTTATAGTATTGCAGAACAGAAGGTGGTCCCGATTCCAGCCTGGCCGCGGGCGTGGGCGCGCCGCCGTTCAGGATGTCTGCATTGGGATGATAGAACGCGTACAGTCCGGGCTCCTGGATGGCGGCCTGAGCAAATACTGGTGTTGCGGCTGCTGCCGACAGCAGCGCGGCGGCCGCGAGGATCTTGAGTGAGGTCATCGAAATTCTCCATCGGTCGATACGAAAACCCGATCGGCGCGCGCGATCCCGCGTGACGCACCGTCAGGCGGTGCGCGGTCAAACGCGAGTTTTTCGTATTGGGTTGTCCGAATGCTCGGATCTTTCGATTCAAGATCTAAGTGGCCTGCGCGCGCATCCCACTAAATTCTGCTTTACGATTCTCAACTCGAGTTGACGGCGGGAGCGTGAGAGAGATCGCCAACCGGATACGCGGCGGCGACGTCATCACGAAGCAGCGAAACGCGAGTGAATCGCTTTAACGCCATGTCAGTAGCGATTGATTGTTTATGCTGGTTTGCGCGGCATCGCTAAACGCGAATTTAGTGGGGGCGGCGAAAAAGAATCCCACCTTTCTTTGTGTAACGTTCCGTATGTCACCACTCGAAAGGACAAAGCCATGAAAGTCGCAATGGTAGCATTGGTCGCCGCGTCCATGCTCTCAAGCACGTACGCTTTTGCCAATACGGCGCGTCATGAACCGATGGTCAGGAGCTATCCGATATACAGAGAGGCAGTTCCATCCGTCATGTTGCATCCGAACTACGGCAATCCGAACGGAAATCCGGATGGTCCGACCACGTTGAGCGGTACCGGCGATTCTCAATTCGGCGGTTCGTCAGCCGGCACCAGCGGTTACAACTAAGTGAAAGCTGCAGTTGAGCGGCTTTGCTTGAAAGCCACTGTGCCGCTCCAATGTAACGACGCGCGAACCTCGCGCGTCGTTGAAGTGACGCGAGACGGCGTTACCTCGACCGCTGAGGTGACGTCACTTCTTCGGGGCCGATCGTCTGCTGCGGCTGGCGGTGCCGAACACGACTTGCGATGGATAGGGAGAAGCTGAGCGCTGAGGCATGCTCCCGAGGAAGCCTGCGGCGCCGATCCACGCGACGGTGGGTTGCGCGGCAAAATTGCCGGGAAATACGCCATTGGTCGGGAAGTCGCGATTGTCGTTGCGGTTGTCATAGAACCAGCCGCTCGTCTGGCCGTATCGGATGGCGCGATACCCAAACTCGGTCGCTGATCCCGGCGAGATAGCGGGCGCTGCCAGGATCGTCGCGCAAATTGCGATCTTCAATCTACCCATTGGCTTTCCTATGGCCGGATCGTGCCCCAGTCGCCCTTCCAACCCGCAAGCTTTCCGCGACGAAACTGCAGATAGAGCCCGTCGCTCCGGCTCGACAATGCGCTTCCCTTGACATTCGGCAGTGCCAGGTAAAGTTCGTTGCCGGGGCGGCCTCGCATAAAGGTCAAAGGCACGCCGAGCGTGCGCGCGACCTCATCGGGCTTCATCCCGAACCGAAGCGAGGGTGCGCTCTGCTGTGCAGCGACGGACGTTGCTTCGAGTGCTGCCAGAGCGAGCGCCATCACGAGCAAGCCGGTGTTCTTCATCCGAGACACCCATTTGAGTCAGGGCAAACGCAAGCCAATGCGGCGAAGGCGGACATCATTGTAGCGAGACCAGCGTCCCGGCCGGCGTCCAGCCGCCGCCGAGCGCCTGAAACAGACTGGTCGCCGCCAATAATTTCGAGAGCCGCACCTGAACCAACGTGATCTCCGCGGTGAAGAGCGTCTGTTCGGCCTGCAGGACCGTAATCAGATTGATCGTGCCGCCCCGCAACTGCTTTTCCGCCACATCGAACGCCGTTCGCGAACTCGCAACGACCTGCGCTTGCAGCCGCTCCTGGAGCGTGAACTTCTGCAACGCGACGAGCGCCTTCTCGACGTCGGAGAATGCCGACAGAACCGCCTTGCGATAGGCCTGCAGGTCCTGAAGCTGCACGCCTTTGGCCTGCTTCAACTGGCTCTCGAGCAGGAAGCCATCGAAGATCGGCTGGGTGAGGCTGGCCGTGAGGGTGGAGAACGCCGCCCCCGGCGTGAACAGCGAGGCCAGCGCGCTGCTCTGGAATCCGCCGGTGCCGGTGAGTTGGATCTGCGGAAAGAAGGCCGCGCGAGCCTGCTCGACGCTGAAGTTCGATGCCGCAAGCAGCGCCTCCGCCTGGCGAATGTCCGGCCGTTGGTAAAGCAGTTCCGATGGCAGGCCGGGGGTTACCCGAGGCACTTTGATGCGGCTGGTCGATCCGCCCCGCACCGAGAAATTCGCCGGCGCTCGTCCAACAAGGACGGCGAGCGCGGCAATGTTCTGACCGATGGTGACTTCGAGAGGAGGAATCGCCGCCCGCTGCGTTCCTGTCAGCGCCTCCTGTTGCGAAACGTCGAGCTGCGAGGCTGTTCCGCCGGCAAACTGCGTCCTGATCAGCGCTAGGATTCGCTCGGCCGCTGCGAGGTTCTCGCGCGTCACCCGCAACTGGTCCTGCGCCGCCAGAATCTGGAAATACGTGTTGGCCACCGTGACGATCGCGGTCAGCGTGACCACCTCGCGATTATATCGGGAGGCTGTCGCGCTCTCTTCCGCTGCATGGAGCGCTGCCTGGTTCTTGCCCCAGAAGTCGAGCATGTAGCTCGCAGTGAGGCTGGTGCTGAATTGTGAGAAGTTCGAACTCCCGCCGCCACGTCCGCCTCCGGTCCCGGTGACGCCCCCGCCAAGGTTGCTGCCGCTGCTGATGGCGCTGCTTGTGGAGCCGAAATGCGCGCGCTCGGCGCTGGCTGCTCCGGTCAGGGACGGCAATAGCGGCGAACCAGCCACGCCGACCTGGGCGTCGGCCTGCACGACCTGGGCGATCGCGACTGCAATGTCGAGATTGTTGATCTGCGTCGCGTCCATTAGTGACGTCAGTTCGCCGGAGCCGAAGCCGCGCCACCAGTCCAGGACCGGGAGCGCGGCGTCAGGACCCGCCGAACTTGCCGCGCGATATTTCTCCGGCACTTCGAGATTGAGCTCGGGCCGTTCCGATCCCAGGATGCAGCCGGACAGGCCGGGGCCGAACGCCAGTACGATCAACGCGGAAATCGCGCGGGTGCGACCGTCTCCCCACGGCAAGATCGCCCGGGCCAGACTTCGGTGTCGGACTCGTAGTACCGAGGATTTCGACATCTCACTCGCCTGGCTGCAGTGAGGGCTTGGGCAGGTTGGGAGGCGTGTTGCCCCTTCGACGTTGGCCCCAGAGCCGGAACCTGTCCAGATACAAATAGATCACAGGTGTCGAATAAAGTGTCAGCATCTGGCTCAGGATGAGACCGCCGACGATGGCGATGCCGAGCGGTTGGCGCAATTCGCCGCCTTCGCCCATTCCGACGGCAAGCGGCACCGCGCCGAGCAGTGCGGCCATGGTCGTCATCATGATCGGGCGGAACCGGAGCAGGCAGGCCTCGCGGATGGCATCGAGCGGATCGAGGCCGCGCTTGCGCTCGGCGTCAAGTGCAAAGTCGATCATCATGATCGCGTTCTTCTTCACGATGCCGATCAGCAGGATCACGCCGATCAGCGCCATGATGCTGAACTCGGTGCGGAACGCGATCAGCGCCAGCAGCGCGCCCACGCCGGCCGACGGCAGCGTCGAGAGGATGGTCAGGGGATGGATGTAGCTCTCATAGAGCACACCGAGCACGATGTAGATGGTTACCAAGGCGGCCAGGATGAGCAGCGGCTGATTGCTGAGCGAATCCTGGAAGACCTTTGCCGTGCCCTGGAAGGTGCCGCGGATCGTCGCGGGCACGCCGATCCGGTTCATGGTGGCCTCGATGGTGCTGACGGCGGTGCCGAGCGACACGTTGGGAGGCAGGTTGAAGGAGATCGTGTTGGCGACGAGAAGTCCCTGATGATTGACGGAGAGCGGTGTTGCGCCCCGACCGAAATGCGCGACCGCCGAAAGCGGAATCATCGTTTCGCTGCTGGTGCTGACCGCCGCGCCGGTCGAGGCCACGCCTTTGCCGGTCGACCCGATCGAATTGGTCGCAAGATTGCGCGCGGCTTGTGCGTTGGCCGAGTTGGCGGTAACAGATGTTCCCGGCGTCACTACTGTTCCCGCCACCGCGTTGGTTGCCTGCGAGCCGCCGACCGATCCGCCGGAGGTGCTGATGTAGACATCCTTGAGCGTCTCCGGATTCTGCCAGTAGCGCGGTGCTACCTCCATGATCACGTGATACTGGTTGCGCGCGACATAGATGGTCGAGACCTGGCGCTGGCCGAACGCGTCATAGAGCGTGTTGTCGATCTGGCTGACGGTGATCCCGAGCCGCGCCGCGGCGTCGCGATCGATGACCAGATTGGATTCGAGCCCCTTGTCCTGCTGATCGCTGTTGACGTCGGCGAGGTTGGACTCGCGCTGCAGCGCCGCCGTAATCTTCGGTGTCCATTCGTTGAGCTCTTCCAGCGCCGGGCTCTGCAGCGTGTACTGGTACTGTGCGCTGGATAGCCGCCCGCCGACGCGGATGTCCTGCACCGACTGCAGAAACAGGGTTGCCCCGGGCACGGTGGCGAGCTCGCGCCGCAACCGCGCGATCACCTGGTCGGCGCCGACCTTGCGCTGCTCGAGCGGGCGCAGCGAGACGAAAACGAAGCCGGAATTGGTCTGGTTGCTGCCGGTGAAGCCGACGACGGCGTCCACCGCGGGATCGTGCTTGATGATGGTGACGAACTGCGTCAGCTTCTGCTGCATCAACTGGAACGAAATGCTCTGATCCGCCTGGATCGAGCCGACCAGCCGTCCGGTGTCCTGCTGAGGGAAGAAGCCCTTGGGGATCACGCCGTAGAGATAGAAGTTGAGCCCCAGCACCGCGGCGAGGATCAGCATTACCGATCTCGGGTGCGCGAGGGCGGCCGAGAGCGTCCGCCGATAGAAGCCGAGCATCGCTTCGAAGAAGCGCTCGCTGGCGCGATAGAGCCAGCCGTGGACCTGGTTGCTTTCCCGGCGCAGCAGCACCGAGCACATCATCGGCGTGGTCGCGAGCGAGACCGCAAGCGAGATCAGGATCGAGATCGAGATCGTCATCGCGAATTCGCGGAACAGCCGGCCGACGATGCCGCCCATCAAGAGGATCGGGATGAACACCGCGATCAGCGAGATGCTCATCGAGAGCACGGTGAAGCCGACCTCGCCCGAGCCCTTCAGCGCTGCCTCAAACGGCGACATCCCGTGCTCGATATAGCGGGTGACGTTTTCGAGCACGACGATGGCGTCGTCGACGACAAAGCCGGTCGCCACCGTCAGCGCCATCAGCGACAAATTATCGAGGCTGTAGCCGACCAGATACATGACGCCGAAGGTCGCGACCAGCGACACCGAGACCGCGACCACAGGGATCAACGTCGCGCGGGCGTTGCGGAGGAACGAGAACACCACGAGGATCACCAGCAGCACGGCTAGCACCAGGGTCCGCTCGACGTCATGCAGCGAGGTGCGGATGGTGGTCGAGCGGTCGACCGCCAGATCGATGTCGATCGCGGGCGAGACCGAAGCCTTGAGCTGGGGCATCAGCGCCTTGACCAGATCGACCGTGCTGATGATGTTGGCATTCGGCTGCCGGTACAGGATGATCAGGACGGCGGGCTTGCCGTTGGCGAGGCCGGCGTTGCGCAGGTTCTCCACGGAATCGGTGACCTCTCCGACATCGGAGAGATGCACGGCCGCGCCATTGCGATAGGCGATGACCATTGACTTGTAGTCGTCGGCCTTGTTGGCCTGGTCGTTGGCATAGATCTGGTAGCGCCGCTCGCCGACGTCGATCCCGCCCTTGGGGCTATGCGCATTGGCGCTGGCGAGCGCGGCGCGCACGTCCTCGAGCCCGATGCCGTATTTGTAGAGCGCCTGCGGAACCAGGTCGACGCGTACCGCCGGCAGCGAGCTGCCGCCGACAATGACCTCGCCGATCCCCTCGACCTGCGAGAGCTTTTGCGCCAGCACGGTGGAGGCGGCGTCGTAGAGGTCGCCGCGAGTCAGCGTATCGGACGTCAGCGTCAGGATCAGGATCGGCGCGTCGGCGGGATTGACCTTGCGGTAGGTCGGATTGCTGCGCAGGCTGGTCGGAAGGTCGGCGCGGGCGGCGTTGATCGCGGCCTGCACGTCGCGCGCCGCGCCGTTGATGTCGCGGTTCAGACCGAATTGCAGGGTGATGCGCGTCGAGCCCACTGTGCTTTGCGAGGTCATCTCGGTGACGTCGGCGATCTGGCCGAGATGGCGCTCGAGCGGGCTTGCGACCGTGGTCGCGACGTCCTCGGGGCTCGCGCCCGGCAGCGTCGCCTGCACCGAGATGGTCGGGAAGTCGACCTGCGGCAGCGGCGAGACCGGCAGCTTGAAGAACGCCACCACGCCCGCCGCCGCAAGCCCGAAGGTCAGCAGTGTGGTCGCAACCGGCAGGCGGATGAAGGGCGTTGACGGGTCCATGGCTCAGTGGGCTCCGCGTGTTTCGCGGGCACCGCCGGGTCCTCCGGCAAGCCGTACGGCGAGCCGGTCGAACCACAGATAGATCACCGGCGTCGTGAACAAGGTGAGCAACTGGCTGACCAGAAGGCCGCCGACGATGGAAATGCCGAGCGGGTGCCGCAGCTCCGATCCGGCACCGGTTCCGAGCATCAGCGGCAGCGCGCCGAGCACTGCGGCCATGGTCGTCATGATGATCGGCCGGAACCGCAGCAGGCACGCCTGGTAGATCGCCTCGCGCGGCGACCGGCCTTCGTTGCGTTCGGCATCGAGCGCGAAGTCGATCATCATGATCGCGTTCTTCTTGACGATGCCGATCAATAGAATGATGCCGATGATCGCGACGATCGTGAGGTCCTGCCCCGCCATCATCAGCGCGAGCAATGCGCCGATCCCGGCCGAAGGCAGGGTCGAGAGAATCGTGAGCGGGTGGATGAAGCTCTCATAGAGCACGCCCAGCACGATATAGACCGTGACGATCGCGGCCAGGATCAGGAACAGTTGGTTCGAGAGCGAGGCTTGAAAGGCGAGCGCTGCGCCCTGGAAACTCGTGATGATGCCGAGCGGCTGACCGATGTCGATCTGCGCCTGCTTGACGGCGGCGACCGCCTCTCCCAGCGACGCGTCGGGCGCCAGGTTGAACGATATGGTGGCCGAGGGGAACTGGCCGAGATGCGAAACCTGCAACGGCGCGATGTCCTCGTGCATCTTGGCCAGCACCGGCAACGGCACCGGCGCGCCTCCGACCGAGGAGGGCAGGTAGATCGACGACAGCGATTGGAGGGAGGTCTGCAGCGTCGGATCGGCTTCCAGGATCACCCGGTACTGGTTTGAGTTGGTGAACACCGTCGAGACGATGCGCTGGCCGAAGGAGTCGTAGAGCGCATTGTCGACGGTCGCGGGCGTGATCCCGAACCGCGCCGCCTGCTCGCGGTCGATGTCGACGAAGACCGCAAGTCCCTTGGCGGACATATCGGTCGAGACGTCGGTGAACGCGGGAAGCTGCCGCAATCTGTCGACGAGCTTCGGGGCCCATTCGGCGAGCTGGGCCGGGTCGGCGTCCTGCAGGATGAACTGATATTGCGCCTTGCTGACGGTGCCTTCGATGGTCAAATCCTGCACCGGCTGCATGTAGAGCGCGACGCCGATCAGCGATGCCGTGCTGTCCTTGAGACGGCGCATGACGCTCGCGATATCGGATTTTCGCTGATCGTGCGGCTTCAGGTTGATCAGGATGCGACCGCTGTTGAGCGTGGTGTTGGTGCCGTCGACGCCGATGAAGGAGGAAAGGCTCTCGACGTCGGGATCCCGGAGGATGACGTCGGCCAGTTGCTGCTGCCGCTCCGCCATCGCGGCGTATGAAACCGATTGCGGCGCCTCCGAAATCGCCTGGATGACGCCGGTGTCCTGCAGCGGGAAGAACCCCTTGGGGATCGCGACATAGAGCAGAGCGGTCAAGCCGAAGGTGGCGAGCGCCACCAGCAGCACCAGGGTCTGGCGGTCCAGCACCCAGTTCAGCATCCGGGCATAGATCGCGATGACATGATCGAAGCCTTCGCGGCTCAGGCGCTGGAGCACGTTCTCATGCGCCTCGCCTTCCGCCTTGAGCAGCTTGGCGCAGGCCATCGGAACCAGCGTCAAGGACACCACGGCGGATATCAGGATGGTGACCGACAGCGTGATGGCGAACTCGCGGAACAGGCGGCCGACCACGTCACCCATGAACAGCAGCGGAATCAGCACCGCGATCAGCGACACCGTCAGCGAGATGATCGTGAAGCCGATCTGCTCGGAACCGCGGAGCGCGGCCGCTAGCGGAGTTTCTCCGTCCTCGATGTAGCGGGAGATGTTCTCGATGACGACGATCGCGTCATCGACCACAAAGCCGGTGGCGATCGTGAGCGCCATCAGGGAGAGGTTGTTGAGGCTGAAGCCGAACAGATACATCGCCCCCAGGGTGCCGACCAGCGAGAGCGGCACGGAGAGGCTTGGGATCAGCGTCGCGCGCGGACTGCGCAGGAATACGAAGATCACCAGCACGACCAGCACGACTGCGAGCGAGAGCTCGTATTCCACGTCCCTGACCGAGGCGCGGATGGTCACGGTGCGGTCGGTCAGGATGTTCAGGTCGATGGCGGCAGGCAACGCCGCCTGCAACTGCGGCAACACCGCCTTGATCCCTTCGACCACCGAGATGACGTTGGCCCCGGGCTGGCGCTGGATGTTGAGGATGATCGCCGGCGTCGTATTCATCCAGGCGCCGAGCTTGTCGTTCTCGGCGCCGTCGATGACGTCGCCGATGTCGCTGAGACGGACCGGAGAGCCGTTCTTGTAGGCCACGATCAGGGATTTGTAGCCACCGGCACCGCGGATCTGGTCGTTGGCGTTGATGGTGTAGGAGCGCATCGCGCCGTCAAAATTGCCCTTGGGCGTGTTGACATTGGCATTGCCGAGGGTGGTGCGCAGGTCGTCGATATTGAGGCCATAGGCGGCAAGCTTGCGGATGTCGGCGCGGACGCGGACCGCCGGCCGCTGGCCGCCGCTGATGCTGACGAGGCCTACTCCCGGAAACTGCGAGATCTTCTGCGCCAGCCGGGTGTAGACGAAATCCTGGACCTGCGTCAGCGGCATGGTCTTCGACGTCAGGCCAAGGGTCAGGATCGGAGCGTCGGCCGGATTGACCTTGGCATAGATCGGCGGCGCCGGAAGATCTGATGGCAGCAGATTGCCGGCGGCATTGATCGCGGCCTGCACCTCCTGCTCGGCGACATCGAGCGAGATCGTCAATCCGAACTGCAGCGTGATGACCGAGGCGCCGGCCGAGCTGACTGAACTCATCTGGCTCAGGTTCGGCATCTGGCCGAACTGCACCTCCAGCGGCGCCGTGACGGACGACGTCATCACGTCAGGACTGGCGCCGGGATAAAAGGTCTGGACCTGGATCGTCGGGTAATCGACCTCGGGCAGGGCGGCGACGGGCAGGAAGCGGAATGCCAGCATTCCCGACAGCATGATGGCGATCATCAAGAGCGTTGTCGCCACCGGTCTGTGGATGAATGGCCGCGAGGGGTTCATTCGTGTCCACCCCCGGAGCGCCGCCCCTTGCCGTCCACCGCTTTCGAATCCGGCGGCTTGGCCGCAGCGGCCGACTCGCCCGCCCCCGTCGGAGGTCGAATGACGATCCTGGCGCCTTCCCGCAGCTTGTCGGCGCCATCGATCACGATGCGGTCGCCGGGGGAAAGTCCGGACTGAACCTCGACCCGGTCTCCTTCAGTGACGCCAAGCTTGACCGGGCGCACCGAGACCGTGCTGTCGCCGTTGACGAGATAGACGAAGGTGCCGGGCGTGCCGCGCTGGATGCCGGCCGTCGACACCGTCGTCACGTCCTTATGGGTGTCCAGCAGGAGACGCACGTTGACGAACTGATTGGGATACAGCGTCCGCGCTTCGTTCGAGAATTGCGCGCGCAGCTTGATCGTGCCGGTGGTCGGATCGATCTGGCTGTCGAAGGTCTGCAGCGCCCCGCTGGCGAGCTTGTTGGTGCCGCTGCGATCGTAGGCCGCGGCCGGCAGCACCGCTCCCTCGCGGAGCCGCGTGGCGATCGCCTGAAGCTGGTCCTCCGGGAGTGTGAACAGGACGCTGATCGGCTGCAGTTGCGTGATCACCACGATGCCGGTGGCATCACCAGGGGTGACGTAGTTGCCCTGATCGACCTGCCGCAATCCGACGCGCCCATCCAGCGGCGACAGGATGTGGCAATAGCGCAGGTTCACTTCGGCGGCCTGCACCGAGGCGCGGTCCGCTTCAACCGTGCCTTCGTTCTGCGCGACCAGGGCTATTTGCGTGTCGAGTTGCTGGTGCGGCACGGCGTTCTGCTTCGCCAGGCCCTGGTAGCGGGCAAGATCGACCTGGGCGCCCTTCAGCATGGCTTGGTCGCGCGCAAGCTGTCCCTTGGCCTGGGCTAGCGCCGCTTCAAAGGGGCGGGAGTCGATCTCCGCGATCAAATCACCCTTCTTGACTTCATCGCCTTCCTTGAACGCGATGCGGGTCAAATATCCGCTGATCTGGCTTCTGATCGTGACGGTGGCGAGTGAAGAGACGGTGCCGAGCCCATTGAGGTTGATCCCGATATCGCCCTTGCCGACAGTCTCGGCGACAACAGACATCGGCGGGGCGGTTCGCTTGCCGGCTGTTTCCTGTGGCGTGCCTGCGGGCTTCGTCCACCAGACGATGCCGGCAGCCAGCAGGAGAATAACGGCGATCGCGAACCCAATGCGCCCGCGAGCCGGGCGCACGACTTTTTTCCCAGGCGCAATCGAAGGGGGGTCCGTCGACTTCCTTAGCTGCTGATCCATGGGTCACCTGCGAAAGCGCATGAACGAACCCGCGTGGGGCGCATGTCGCCGCAGCCCGGTTCCTGCAACATTCCAGGTCGACATATTGAACGATTAAGGGCCGGAAAGCCCATTAACATTCGGTAGGGAGGCTCAACAAAGGCTGATGGTTCCGCGCGTTCGGCGGCAATCGGCGACTTCAGCCTAATTCTTGGCCAGATCGGCCTGCGAAGCCATTTCGGCCCGCCGCTCATAGCTCTCGGCAAGAACCTTGAGACGATCGGCGACTGCCTGGTCGCTCACGCTTTCCGCGACCCGGCGCAAGGTCTGCGCTGGGCTCGAATATTCCCTGCTCGGCATACTCAACTCCGCAACTCATGGTTTCAAACTCTTATGTAGGTGCGCGGTGCACGATGCCGAATTCACAAAGTCGGGAGTGAGCGATCTGTATGAAGCGACGCAATCTGCATAGTGGCGGCCGGCGCCGTCTCATTCGGCCGGCATTGCCTGGGGCTGGACGGGGGAGGTTGCCGCCTCCTTCTCGCCGAACAGCCAGATCTGCAGCCGGTCGAGATAGAGATAGACCACCGGCGTCGTGTACAGCGTGAGGATCTGCGACACCGCGAGGCCGCCGACAATGGCATAGCCGAGCGGCTGCCTGATGTCCGAGCCCGCGCCGGTGCCCACCATCATCGGCACGGCGCCGAGCATTGCCGCCATCGTGGTCATCAGGATCGGCCTGAACCGCTTGATGCAGGCCTGGTAGATCGCCTCTTCCGTGCTGAGTCCTTCATTGTGTTCGGCGTGGATCGCGAAGTCGACCAGCATGATGCCGTTCTTCTTGACGATGCCGATCAGCAGGATGAGGCCGACAATCGCGATCACGGTCAGATCGAAATGGGCCGCCATCAGCAACAGCAGCGCACCGACGCCGGCCGACGGCAGGGTCGAGATGATGGTGATCGGATGGATCGTGCTCTCATAGAGGATGCCGAGGATCAGGTAGATCACGAACAGCGAGGCGAGGATCAGGATCGGCGTGCTCGACAGCGAGGCGCCGAAGGCCTGGGCGTTGCCCTGGAAGCTGGTCTGCAGCGAGAGCGGTGGATTCAGCTCCTTCTTCACTGCATCAATGGTGCTCACGGCCTGGCCGATGGCGGCACCCGGCGCAAGGTTGAACGAGATCGTCACCGACGGGAACTGCCCCTGGTGATTGACGACGAGCGGCGAGACCTTCACGACCGAATCGACCAGCGTCGACAACGGCACCTGCTGCCCGCTCGAAGATTTCACATAGATGCCGTTGAGCGCATCGGGCGAGTACTGGAACTTCGGATTGACCTCCATGACGACATGGTACTGCTGCAGCGTGGTGTAGATCGTCGAGACGATGCGCTGCCCGAACGCATCGTCCAGCGTGTTATCGATGGTGAAGGGCAGGATGCCGTAGCTCGAGGCGACTTCGCGCTTGATGGTGATGTCGAGCAGCGGCCCGGCATTGAGCTGGTCGGTGGTAACATCGGTGATCGAGGGGATCGTTCTGATCTTGTCGAGGAACAGGCCCGCCCAACGGGTGAGCTCGCCCGGATCGGCATCGTTCATCGTGTACTGGAATTGCGTCTTGTTCAGCCGGGCTCCGATCGTGATGTCCTGGGCGGGCTGCATGTACAGCGTGACGCCCTGGATCTTGGCGAGATTGGTCCGCAATCGCGCGATCACCTTGTCGATCGGATCGCGCCGGTCGGCTGGCTTGAGCTGGATGTAGACGCGCCCGTCATTGACCGTGTAGACGCCGCCACCGGCGCCCACCGCGGCCCCGACGGAAGCGACGGCGGGATCGCGCATGATGACGTCGAGCAGGGCTTGCTGGCGCTGGGCCATCGCCTTGAAGGAGATATCCTGCGACGCTTCCGACTGACCGAGGATCAGCCCGGTGTCCTGCTCCGGGAAGAAGCCCTTGGGAATGACGACGTAGAGATAACCGGTCAGCACGATGGTGCCGAGCATCACCATCAGCGTGATGAAGCGATGACGCAGCACGATCCTGAGGCCGACCTCATAGAGGTTGAGCAGCGCGTCGAATCCGCGTTCGGACAATCGATAGAGCCGGCCGTGCGAGTTGCTTTCGGGCTTGAGCAGGTAGGCGCACATCATCGGCGTCAGCGTGCGCGAGATCACCAGCGACAGAACCAGCGCCACGCTCACCGTCATCGCGAATTCGCGGAACAGCAGCCCGACATAGCCGCTCATCAGGAACAGGGGGATGAAGACGGCGATGAGCGAGAACGTGATCGCCATGACGGTGAAGCCGATCTCGCCGGATCCCTTCATCGCCGCGTCATAGGGCGAGAGCCCCTCCTCGATGTGACGCGTGATATTCTCGATCTCGACGACGGCGTCGTCGACCACGAAGCCGACCGCAATCGACAGCGCCATCAGCGACAGATTGTCGAGGCTATAGCCCATCTCGTAGAGGATCGCGAAAGTTCCGACCAGCGACAGCGGCACGGTGACCGCCGGGATGATGGTCGCCCAGAAGCTGCGCAGGAAGATGAAGATCACCATGACGACGAGCCCGATCGTCAACAGCAGCGTGAACTGCACGTCGGCGATCGATGCGCGGATGGTATCGGTGCGGTCGGAAATGACGTTGATCTTGATGCCGGCGGGAATCGAGGCCTGCAGCACCGGCATCATCGCCTTGATGCGCGCGACCGTATCGATGACATTGGCGCCGGGCTGGCGCTGGATCGCCAGGAGGATCGCCCTCTGATTGTTGTACCAGCCGGCGATCAGGTCGTTTTCCGGCGCGCTGATCGCGCGTCCGATGTCACGGATGCGGACCGGAGATCCATTGCGATAGGCGACGACGAGATCGGCATATTGGTCGGGCTTGAACAGTTGATCATTGGTGTTGAGCGTGTAGGTCTGGCGCGGGCTGTTGAGCGTGCCCTTCGCCAGATCGACATTGGCCTGGCCCAGCACTGTCCGCAGATCCTCCAGATTGATGCCGCGGGCGGCCAATGCCTCCGGGTCGACCTGGATGCGGACGGAGGGCTTCTGCTGGCCGCCGACGCCGACGAGACCGACGCCGGAGATCTGCGAGATCTTCTGCAGCAGGATGTTCTCGGAATAGGCGTCCACCGTGGTCAGCGGCAGACTGTCCGAGGTGATGCCGAGCACCAGGATCGGCGTGTCGGCCGGGTTGACCTTGCGGATCGTCGGCGGATACGGCAGGCCTGTCGGCAGATAAGGGGAAGCGGCGTTGATGGCCGACAGCGTGTCGCTCACCGCACCGTCGATCTGGCGGCTGAGATCGAACTGCAGCGTGATCTGGGTGTAGCCGAGCGCACTCGCCGACGTCATCTGGGTGAGGCCCGGGATTTCGCCGAACTGCAGCTCGAGCGGCGATGCCACCGAGGACGCCATGGTCTGCGGATCGGCGCCCGGCAACTGCGCGGTCACCGTCAGCGTGGGATAGTTGACGTTCGGCAGCGCCGCCACCGGCATCAGCGGATAGGCGACCAGCCCAGCTACGAACAAGCCCACCATGAGCAGGGCGGTCGCGATCGGCCGTCGGATGAACGGTGCGGAAATATTCATGGGATTGGCGTCTGCATTGCGTCCTGCGCGGCGGCTTCCTCGGCCGCCTTGCCATGGAGCGCGATCACATGTGTGCCCGGCTGCAGCTTGTATTGGCCGTCGACCACCACCCGCTCATTTGCCGAGAGTCCGGAATCGATCAGCGCCTGTCCGTCGCTGATTTGCGCCACCTTGACCTGGCGGATCGCAACGGTGTTGTCGGGATTGACGACCCACGCATAGGCTCCGTTCGGACCTTGCTGGATCACCGCCGCAGGCACAGTGAGACCGTTGTGTCTCGTGTCGAGCAGCAATCGCGCGTTGACCAGCTCGCCCGGCCAGAGCTTGTTCTCCTTGTTGGAGAAATTGGCCTTGAGCTGAATCGAGCCCGTGGTCTGCAGAATCTCGTTGTTGACGAGGCCAAGCTGGCCCTGGCCGAGCTCGATCGTGTCGTCCTGGTTATAGGCGAGGACGGTGAGCGGCGCCTTGGTGATCTGCTGCTGCTTCTGGATTTGCGGCAGGACCGTCTCCGGAAGCGTGAAGATCAGCGAAATCGGATCGAGCTGGGTCACCACGCAGAGACCGTTCGTGCTCGACGGGCTGATGATGTTGCCGACGTCGATCTGGCGGATCCCGACCACGCCGTCGATCGGTGAGGTCAGGCGCGTGAAGCTGAGCTGCACCTTCGCGGCCTCGATCAGCGCCTTGTCGGTTGTGATCGCGCCGTCCAACTGCCCGACTTGCGCCTTCTGGGTTTCGATCAGTTGCGGTGTCGCCCAGCCTTTGGCCCCCAACTGGGTGTAACGGACGAGGTTGGCATTGGCGTTGGCGAGCTGTGCCTGATCGCGTTCCAGTGCTCCGGTGTACTGATCGATTAGCGCCTGATAGGGGCGCGGATCGATCTGCGCCAGCAGGTCGCCGGCATGCACATGCTGGCCTTCGGTGAAGTTGATGGTGAAGATCTGCCCCTGGATCTGGGCGCGCACCACGTCGGTGTTGTAGGCGATCACGGTGCCGACGCCGGTCAGATAGATCGGCACGTCGTGCTGGCTGACCGTTCCGGCGACGATCGGCACCGGGGACGGCCGGGCCGGCGCTGCGGCGGCCGTCTCGAACGGGAAGTCATGCATAGCGTAGAGCAGAGCGCCGGTCGCCACTGCGGCGGTCAGCATGACGGCACCGACAACGATCTTCTTTTTCATGGTCTGGGCTTCGCTGAGAGATTTGTTAGCAACCCGGAATAGCTGCCGATGACGTGACACTGCCCGCAGTGAGGATTGAGCAGGCACTGCCCGCCATCGTGGAGGTGGAGGCGGTTGGAGCGGGAGTGAGAACCGTCGGCACGGTCGGGAGGGCCGCAACCGGTCCAACGACGCCTGGAAGGAGCGATACGCCGGGCGTCGGCACCGGCGCCGCCGAGCTGACGCCGAGGTTGCCGATCTCGGTCGAGTCGAGGGGAATTCCGGTTCGATTGACACCGCCCATTGTCGTGGGTGAGGTCGACGACGGTGTCGATGATGCAATGACGCTCGTCGAGCCTGAGCCGCACATCCCCGACGTTCCCGATGTGTCGATGATGCCGGATGCTGTCGCCATGCCCGAGCTTTCCAGCGTGCCTGACGTCGTCGATACGCCCGATGTCGGTGAAATCAATGGCGATAGGCCCGGTGTCGCGGCGGTATTGCCCGCCATGGCCGCGGTTGCAGGCGCGGTCGATCCGACCGCCATTCCGGCGCCGTCGAAGGTGGCGGTCGATCCGAACATCTGGGTCGGCGCTGTTCCAACTGTCGAACAGACCGTGCCGCCGCTTGGAATTGCAATCGTGCCCGTCGCGGGAGCCGCGAGCGGACTGACTCCCGCGGACGAGAGCTCGGTTGCGCCCAGCGGAATTCCCGTTGGCGAGACCGGCGAGCCCGCGCTGCCGAGCGGAGAGGTTGCGTCAAGCGTCGGAGTCGGCGTCGCCATGCCCGTCACTTGCGCGACAGCGGCATTCGCTGTGAACAATCCTGCAAGCAGGGTCGTTGCCAGGATCGCTGTCAATCGTCTCATCATGACACTTCCTCTCCGTGAATGAAGCGCCTCGCATCGAATGCGCCAGCCGACCGAGCCGACCGGATTCTCCGACGGCTTGAACGTAGGCGCGTTCGGCGGCGCATCCACTAAATTCGTCTTTAGGAATGCAGTGAGATATCGCTTGGGATTTTCTTTGCGCAGCGCTGCGCGGAGCGCAGCAATAGCGCAGCGCTAATCCACTGATGCGCGCATGCGCCGGACAGCGGGATTTGAATCTACGATACTACCAATAAAAAAAGCGGCCGGGACCGCACAAGCGGTCCGGCCTCTTCAGTTTCGACCGTCAGCTCGACTGACAGGACACTCGTTCAACGGTGGTCCGAAGCGACCGGATCAGTAATAGCCGTAGCCGTAATAGCCATAGCCGGTGCCGGGTTCACAGGGAACGTTGCCGTCGGTCCAGGGCTGCGAGGCAAACGCGCCTACCCGCGGGGCGGGAACGCAGCCCGGTCCGCCGACATAGACCTGCTCCGGCGCCGCAACGGCAGCGGCATTAGCACGCAGAGCGTGGCGCGTGTGTTCGCGAGCCATCGCGGGAGTTGCAAGCGTCGCCGCAGCGACCAGCGCGATCGACAAGAGCTTGATTGCAGACATGGGTATTCTCCATCAGGAAGCGGAGCCAATGGAGCGTGGCTCCCCTTTCGAAGTGCGGATCGCGACACCCTGTTTAAAGAGCGCGTCTTCTCACGTTCTCTCAATGCCGCGTGAGCGCATTCGTGCGCAGGTTGCAGGCGGGAGCTGCCCGCTCACAACGACGTTACACAACTCAGAGCATGATCCGGACCCGGAGGGCCGCGTTAGCGCAAAGCGGGATACAGGTTCTCCGAAAAGATCATGCTCAAACAAGAAGATAGAGCGCGATGATGCTTCGAGGAAAAATCATCCCGCGCCAGCAGCTTGGTTTCAGTTGAAGCTAGACGGCCGTCGAAAGCGTGCGCATTTCGGCCTGCCACGGTGCTATCGCATGTTGCCCGGTGGCGATCGTCACGACTTCGTTCCAGCGTGACAGGAAGGCCTCGACGCAGGCAGGATCGAATTGGCGCGCCTTGTTGTCTTCGAGGTAACGACGCGCCTCCGCAAGCGGCATTGGATCCTTGTAGGGACGCTTCATTGTGAGCGCATCGAAGACGTCGGCGACGGCGACGACGCGGGCCGCGATCGGAATGTCGGTTTCCCTGAGCCCGTTGGGATAGCCGCTGCCGTCCCAGCGTTCGTGATGAGCTGCAGCGATCTCGGCTCCAAGCTGGATCAGTTCACAATGGCTGTCGGCGAGAATGCGTCCGCCGATCACGGCGTGGGTGCGTATGATCGCGATCTCCTCCGCATTCAGCCGGCCGGGCTTGAGCAGAATGCTGTCGGGTATCGCGACCTTGCCGACGTCGTGCAGGGGGGCCGCAAGATAGATATCGCGGATGAGCCGCGGCGGCAGGCCGAGTTCTTCGGCGATGATGCGGCTGTATTTCGCTACCCGAAGCGTGTGCTCGCCGGTATCGTTATCGCGATATTCGACGGCGAGCGCCAGACGAAGGATGATCTCCTCCTCGCGCTCCTGCAGCTTCTTCGTGGCGCTGGCAACTTCCCGGACGAGATCGGCTGCGCGGTCGTTCAGTTGCCGAACGGCAATGCCGAGCCGGATGAGATTTCTCAGCCGGACCCTGGTCTCCAGAGTTTGCGGATGTTTCGGCAGGAAATCGGTGGCGCCGGCCTCGAGCGCCTGCATGCGCACGTCGTCCGTCTGTACCGAGGTGATCATCACGATCGGAATATTGCCGAAGTTCTCGATCGCACGGAGTTCGCGGATGAATGTGACGCCGTCCATTCTCGGCATCTCATAGTCAACGAGGACGATGTCATATTGGCGTTGCATCGCCGATATCATCGCCTGCAGCGGACAGGTGTACGCCGTGACCTGCACGGTACCGTCGGCTTCCAGGAGCCGCGTGAGGAAGTCGAGGACAGAACGACTGTCGTCAACGAGAAGCGCTTGTGTAAGCATCTGACGTCCTGGTACGCACGGTCGGTTGTACGAGACCAAGAGCTACTGTGCAGGCTCTTAACGTCGACCTAAGCCTGACAATCGCCGATTGCATGGCTTTTTCGATGCGCGTGAATGCAGGCGCGAATCCTACCAGGCTACCCGTCGAATCCCGCGCACCGTAATCCTACGGTCATCTTGCATGGAATCGCGGTTGATTAACATCTTAATCACCATCTCTGCCGATACTTCGGCCGAAAGAGATTCGCATTCCGGCTAAAGCGAATCTCTGGGAATGCGGGGGCGGTGAATGGCTGACGTGACAGAGTCCAAACGGTGGCTGCAGTTGCCACCGGACTGCAGCATCGCGTCGATCCGCCAAGTCTACGACACGATCCGCGAGGCCTTCAGCCGCAATGATCGGCTCGAGATCGACTGCTCCGCTGTCGACAAGGCCGACGTCACCTCGATCCAGCTTTTGCTTTCCACCGCGGAGACCGGCAAGGCGCAGGGCCGCCCGGTCGTCCTGACTGCATTCTCGCAAAGCCTCCGCAATACCCTTCGCCGCGCAGGCTTCTCCAGCGATGCGATGATCGACCAACATTTTCACAACAAGGATGGCGCGTGATGGCTACGGTCCTGACGGTCGATGATTCCCCCAGCATCCGCCAGATGATCAAGGTCGTGCTCGAGCCGGCCGGTCACAACGTGATCGAGGCGGGCGACGGCGCGCAGGGCCTGGCGAAGGCGCAGGCAGGCAAGCTTGATCTCGTGATCACCGACCTCAACATGCCCGTCATGAACGGCCTCGAACTGATAAGGGCCCTGCGCAAGCTGCCGTCGCAGGTCGGCCTGCCGATCGTTTTCCTCACCACCGAGTCCAACGACGCGGTGAAGCAGGAAGCCAAGAGCGCCGGCGCCACCGGATGGATCACCAAGCCCTTCAAGCCTGAGCAATTGCTCGCGGTGGTCAACAAGCTGGTGCGGTCATGAGCAGCATGGACCCGACGGAGATATTCCGTCAGGAGGCGAGCGAGCTTTTCGAAACGCTCGAAGGCGCCCTGCTTGATCTTGGCCTGCGTCCCGATGACCGCGAGCTGGTCGACTCGGCGTTTCGCGCCCTGCATACCATCAAGGGCTCCGGCGCGATGTTCGGCTTCGACAAGGTCGCCGCGTTCACCCACGAATTCGAGACCGCCTTCGAGCTGGTCCGCAAAGGCGAGATCAAGCCGACCCAGGAGCTGATCGCGGTCGCGCTGGCTGCAAAGGATTACATCCGCGCCCTGATCGAAGCGCCTGACAGCGCCGATTCGATCATCGGCGACGCCATCCTGGATGATCTGAAGCGTTTCGTTTCACCTGTCGAGCAGGTCCTGCCGGTCGAGTCTGAGATCGACACCCCGCCGGCAAGCGAGAGCCGACCGGCGGGCTGGCAACTGCGCCTCGAATTCGAGTCGCATATTCTCCGCAACGGCTCCAATCCGCTCGACCTCCTGGATGATCTCTGCAAGCTCGGTCCCTGCTTCGTCGTGCCGGTCACCGATGGCGTGCCGCTATTGGACGAGCTGGAGCCCGAGGACTGCTACCTGAAATGGGACGTCACGCTGCATAGCGGTTGCGACAAGGACGCTATCGACGACGTCTTCATGTTCGTGCAGGACGAGATGAAGCTGACGCTGGTGCCGCTGGCGCAGGTCGAGCGCGCGGCGCCGACGTTCGCAATGGCGGAAGCCGAGCCGGTGGCTCCTCCGGTTCCGGCCCCGGCGCCGACCGCTTCCTCGGTCCCCGCTGCGGCGGAGCCGGCGACGCCGCCGGAACGGAAGCGCGACGAGCCGAAGCGCGCGGAAGAGCGCGGCATCGCCACGGTCCGCGTCCAGGCCGAACGGCTCGACGAGTTGATGGACCGAGTCGGAGAGCTCGTCATCGCCCAGGCGCGGCTCAGCCAGTTGGCCGCAGCCGGCTCCGATCTCTCGATCAAGATGATCGCGGAGGAGATCGAGCGGCTGGCGGGAAGCCTGCGCGACACCACGATGGGCGCGCGGATGGTGCCGATCGGCTCGCTGTTCGGACGCTTCCGAAGATTGGTCCACGATCTGTCCCGCGACCTCGGCAAGCCGGTCGAATTCGTCACCTCGGGCGAGGATACCGAGCTCGACAAGACCATGATCGAATGTCTCGCCGATCCGCTCGTGCACCTGATCCGCAATGCGATCGATCACGGCATCGAGGATTCCGAGACGCGCGCGGCGGCCGGCAAGACCGAGAAGGGGCGGATCGAGCTCTATGCGATCCATTCCGGCGCACAGGTTCTCGTCACCGTCAAGGACAATGGCGGCGGGCTCAACACCGCGCGCATCCGCGCCAAGGCGGAAGAGCAGGGGCTGATCGCGCCCGGTGCCGCGATGTCGGATCATGAGATCCATCAATTCCTGTTCCATCCGGGGTTCTCGACCGCCCAGACCATCTCCGCGCTGTCCGGCCGCGGTGTCGGCATGGACGTGGTCAAGCGCACCATCGAGAACATGCGCGGCTCGATCGATCTGTCGACGAAACCCGGCGCGGGAACGTGCGTCACGCTGCGCCTGCCGCTGACGCTTGCGATCATCGAGGGATTGCTGATACGGGTCGGCGAGGGCCGCTACATCATTCCGCTCCCGGCGGTCGAGGAGTGCGTCGAGCTCACGGCGGACGACGAGCGTTCGCGTGGCCGCAATTTCCTCAACGTGCGCGGCAACCTCGTGCCCTTCCTGCGGCTCCGCGACATTCTCGATGTGCCCGGATCACCCGGACTGCATCAGAAGACGATCATCATCTCGACCGGCGAGACGCGCGTCGGGCTGGTTGCCGACCAGATCATCGGGAATCATCAGACCGTCATCAAGTCGCTTTCGAAATTGCATTCCGACGTCACGATCTTTTCCGGCGCGACCATCCTTGGTGACGGCACCGCCGCGCTTATTCTCGACGTGGCGCAACTCGTCGCGCTGGCGCAGTCGCGAGCGGAAAAGCAGCAGATGAGCGAGGCGGCATAGATGGCGACAGATCCGCAGCAGGGCGCCGGGACCGTCGAGGACGGTTCGATGCAGGTGGTCATGATCGGGCTCGGCGACGAGAAATTCGCGCTCGATGCCGGCCTGGTGCGCGAGATCATCGATCCGGTTCCCGCGACGAAAGTGGCCGGCTCGCGCTCGTTCGTGCCCAGCGTGATCAATGTGCGCGGCAATGTCATTCCGCTGGCCGACCTGCGCATCCGTTTCGGGATGCCGCAGACCGAAGCCTCCACGGAGACACGGATCGTCGTGATCGAGGTCGGCATCGACAACGAGCCGGTCCTGGTCGGCGTCACCGCCGACAAGGTCTACGAGGTCACCGAGATCTCGCGGACCGACGTGCAGCAGACGCCGCGCGTCGGCATGCATTGGAAGCCGGAGTTCATCCGCTTCATCACCAAGTGGCGTGAAGAGTTCGTCATCGTACCGAATATGGAACGTATCCTGAATTGAGGACGTCTCGGGGGCGAGACTGAGGTTGGGGGCTGCACATGAGATTTACGGTCAAGGCCAAGCTGGCCGTTGCGTTCGGTTTGATCATCGTCCTGTCCGCGGTCGCGGGCGGTGTCGCCTACATGAAGCTCGGCGACATGATGGAGACCGCCGACAGCATGGTGCTGCGCGCCACGCGGATGGAGAAGGCGACGCAGATCGAAAAGGACATCCTGCTCCAGCTTCGAGCGGAGAAGAATGCGATTCTGGGGACGGAAGCCGACGTCGAGCAGTTTGCCGCGGAGGCAGCGAAGACCCGCGAGGCGGCGCTCAAGATAAAGGACGAGGTCTACGCACTGGCGAGCGAGGCCGGCAGGAAGCTGCTCGACACGTTTGCGGGCGCCTACGCCAAGATGAACGCCTTCCAGGAAGATACCATCAAGCTGGCGAAGACCGACAAGGCCAAGGCCACGGAGCGCTCGATGCATGAGGGACGCAAGGTCGTCGCCGATGCGCTCGAGGCCATGGGCGCCTATGTCGCGAATACGAAGAGGCAGATGGCCGAGCAGGCTGTCCAATCGAAGGAGGCGGGCCACCAGGCGCAACTGATGTTGATGACCCTGATTGGTATCTCGCTCGCGGTTGCGGTCGCGGCGGCGCTCTGGATTTCGATCAGCATCAGCCGCTCGCTCGGACGTGCGGTCGATCTTGCAGGCTCAGTCGCCGATGGCGATCTCAGCAAGACCATTCCCAATGCCAGCAACGACGAGATCGGAGATCTCGTCAAGTCGCTGAACGTGATGGTCGAGAAACTGCGGCAGATCGTGTCGGAAGCCCTGACCGCGGCGCAGAACGTCTCGGCCGGCAGCCAGGAGCTTTCGGCCAGTGCCGAGCAGCTCTCGCAGGGCGCGACCGAGCAGGCGTCCTCGGCTGAAGAAGCCTCCTCCTCGATGGAGGAGATGGCCTCCAATGTGAAGCAGAACGCCGACAACGCTAACCAGACCGAGAAGATCGCGGCGCAATCGGCCAAGGATGCCGAGGCCAGCGGCGCCGCAGTCGGCCGCGCCGTCGAAGCGATGCAGACGATCGCCGAAAAGATCACGATCGTGCAGGAGATCGCGCGGCAGACCGATCTGTTGGCCCTGAACGCCGCGGTCGAGGCCGCGCGCGCCGGCGAGCATGGCAAGGGCTTTGCCGTGGTCGCCTCCGAAGTGCGCAAGCTCGCCGAACGCAGCCAGGCGGCCGCCGCCGAGATCGGCACGCTGTCAACGGAGAGCGTGAAGGTCGCGCAAGAGGCGGGCAGCATGCTTGCCAAGCTCGTGCCCGATATCAAGAAAACCGCGGACCTGGTCCAGGAAATCACGGCGGCCTGCCGCGAGCAGGATGTCGGTTCGGCGCAGATCAACCAGGCGATCCAGCAGCTCGACAAGGTCGGCCAGCAGAACGCCAGCGCATCCGAACAGGTTTCCTCGACCTCGGAAGAGCTGGCCTCCCAGGCCGAGCAGTTGCAGTCGACGATCGCCTTCTTCCGCATCGACCAGGGTCGCAAGGCCGCCGCCGCGCCGATCGACAAGGCGGTCAGCCAACTGCGCGCGAAGGCTGCGACAATGGCGGCCGCCGATCGCGGCGCCAGGAAGCCGCCGGCCGCCGGGGCGAAGCCGCAGGGCCGTCGCGCCCTCAAGGTTGCCAATGGCGGCGGCTTCGCTTTCGAGCTGGATGAAGACGGGGACGACCGCGACGCTGATTTTCAGCGCTGAGGAGTGAAGCGTTGGTGGACTGGCAGGTTGGATTGATTGCGGTCCGACCAACAATTCGAGCATTCTCTTGGGGGCTGAAATGAGACTTACCGTAAAAGCAAAATTGGCCGGCGCCTTTGGCCTTGTCATCCTGTTGTCCATGGTCGCGGGCGCGGTGGGCTACGTGAAGCTCAGCGACATGGTCGGCACGGCCGAGAGTCTCGTTTCGCGGGCCGGACGCATGGACAAGGCCGCCGAACTCGAAAAGGGCATCCTGCTTCAGGTGCGGGCCGAGAAGAACTCCATCATCGCTTCGGAAAAGAACTATGACCAGTTCGTTGCCGACCTGGCGAAGATTCGCGAGCCGCTGCTCAAGACCAGGGACGAGATCTATGCCGGAGCAACCGACAGGGGCAAAAGGCTGATCGATGCTTTCTCGGCCGCCTACGTCAAGATGAATGCCTATCAGGATGAGACGGTCCGCCTGGCCAAGGTCGACAAGGCGGCGGCGACGGATCGTTCGATGAACGACGGTCGCAAGGTAGTGGCCGACGCGCTGGAAGCCGCAAACGCCTATATCTCGCTCGTCAAGTCGGCGATGGCCGAGCAGACCGAGCAGGCAAGGCAGGACGGGGCGCGCGCCGAGATGCTGTTGGTCATCCTGGTGCTCACCTCGCTCGTGATCGCGGTGGTGGCGGCGACCTGGATTGCGCTCAATATCAGCCGCGGACTCAGCCGTGCCGTAAACCTTGCCGATGCGGTTGCGATCGGTGATCTCAGCCAGAAGATCGACGTTGTCAGCAACGACGAGATCGGCGACCTCGTCAAGTCGCTGAATGCGATGACCGTGAACCTGAACGGAACGGCGGCCGTCGCCAACGAGATCGCGCAGGGCAATCTCACCGTCGACGCCAAGCGCCTGTCGGACAAGGATACGCTCGGCATGGCCCTGGAGCGCATGGTCGAGAAGCTCCGCACCATCGTCGCGGAAGCGCTGACGGCGGCGCAGAACGTCTCGGCCGGCAGCCAGGAGCTCTCGGCCAGCGCCGAACAGCTCTCGCAAGGCGCGACCGAGCAGGCCTCCTCGGCCGAAGAAGCGTCCTCCTCGATGGAGGAAATGGCGGCCAATGTGAAGCAGAACGCCGAGAACGCCAACCAGACCGAAAAGATCGCGGGACAGTCGGCGAAGGATGCCGAAGCCAGCGGTGCCGCGGTCGGCCGCGCCGTCGAGGCAATGCAGACGATCGCCGAAAAGATCACCATCGTGCAGGAGATCGCGCGCCAGACCGACCTGCTCGCCCTGAACGCGGCGGTCGAGGCCGCGCGCGCCGGCGAGCATGGCAAGGGCTTTGCGGTGGTCGCTTCCGAAGTCCGCAAGCTCGCCGAGCGCAGCCAGGCGGCCGCGGCCGAGATCGGCACGCTGTCGGGAGAGAGCGTGAAGGTGGCACAGGAAGCGGGCAGCATGCTGGCCAAGCTGGTGCCCGACATCAAGAGGACGGCGGAGCTGGTGGAAGAGATCACGGCGGCCTGCCGCGAGCAGGATGTCGGCTCGGCGCAGATCAACCAGGCGATCCAGCAGCTCGACAAGGTCGGCCAGCAGAACGCCAGCGCATCCGAGCAGGTCTCCTCGACCTCGGAAGAGCTCGCCTCCCAGGCCGAACAGCTGCAGTCGACGATCGCCTATTTCCGTATCGACCAGGCAAAGGACAGGCCCGCGGCTGCGATGCCGATCGACCGGGCCGTCGGCCAGCTCCGCGCGAAAGCCGCGAGCATGGCAGCCGCCGAGCGCAAGCCCGTCGCCAAGCCGGCACGTGCGCTCAAGGCCGCCGCCGGCGGTGGCTTCGCCTTCGCGATGGAAGACAGCGACGATCGCGACGCCGATTTTCAGCGCTAAAGCATGATCCGGAAAAGTGGGGAACCGGTTTTCCGAAAAGATCATGCTCAGAAAAGCAACACGCGGGGCCTGGCCTTCGAGGCGAGTCCCCGCGATCTCTGACCGGAAGGACGCAACATGGCCGGCACCGCTCAATATCTGACGCTCGGTCTCGCCGGGGAGACCTTCGGCATCAGCATCTGCAATGTCCGTGAAATCCTCGACATGCGGCCGATTTCGCGTCTGCCGCACGCGCCGCATTTCATGCTCGGCATGATCGACGTGCGCGGCAGCGGCTATCCGATCGTCGACCTCCGGCTGAAGCTCGATCTGCCGAGCGTGCCGGCAACGGAGGCGACGCGCATCATCATCCTGGACGTGCCGATGAACGACCGCCTGGTCGGCGTCGGCTTCGTGGCGGACTGCGTGTTCGAGGTCACCGACATCGATGAGGATTCGATTGGTCCCGTGCCCTCGGTCGGCGGACGCTGGCAATCCGACTACATCGCGGGCATCGGACGCAAGGGAGAAAAGTTCGTCATCATCTTCGATCTCGCACGATTGATGGCCGATGCGGAAGTGTCCGCCGACGAGGCCCGCGTCGACGCATCAGCCGCAGCCTAGACTTGCGACATCGGCGATGCTGGGAGCCGGGGTACATTTATCCGATCGTCAATTCCGCACGATCGCTGAATTGATCGAGGGGCAGGTCGGCATCAAGCTGCCTGCCGGCAAGCGCCTGATGCTGGAAGGGCGGCTGCACAAGCGCGTCCGCGCGCTCAACTATCCCGGGCTCAACGAATATGTCGAGCATCTGTTCGACAATGGCCTGCCCGACAACGAGCTCACCCATCTCATCGATGTGGTCACGACCAACAAGACGGATTTCTTCCGCGAGCCGGCGCATTTCACCTTCTTGAAGGAGATCGCGGTGCCGGCGCTGCTGAAGCCGCGCGGCCGCGGCTCGCACGGGTTGAAGATATGGAGCGCGGCCTGCTCGACCGGCATGGAAGCCTATACGACCGCGATGGTTCTCGACGACATGACGAGGTCTGGCACAAGGTTCCAGTTTCGCATCCTCGGAACGGATATCTCGACCGCGGTGCTGCGGCTTGCCAAGGCCGCCATCTATACGCGCGACGTCATCGCGCCGGTGCCGTCCGAGTTCGTGAAGCGCTACTTCCTGTCGTCGAAGGACCGATCGAGCAACGAAGTCCGCGTGGTGCCGGAATTGCGGCGACTGACGAATTTCATGCGGATGAATTTAATGGATTCCAGTTATCCGGTGGACCGCGACGTCGACATCATCTTTTGCCGGAACGTCCTGATCTATTTCGACAGGCAGACGCAGCGCAAGGTCGTCGATCAGCTTTGCTCGCACTTACGGCCGGGAGGCTATCTGCTGGTGGGGCATTCCGAATCGATGATCCACAACACGGTGCCGACGTTGAAGCAGGTTCAGCCGACAGTTTTTAGAGTCTAGCGACGTGGAGCGCACGGCAATGCCAAAGCAGAAACTTCGCGTGCTGATCGTGGACGATTCGGCGTCGGTACGCCAGATTCTCACGACCATCCTGAGCGAGGATCCGGATATCGAGGTGATGGCGACCGCCTCCGATCCGTTCGCTGCGGCGCGGCGGCTGCAGAACGAATTGCCCGACGTGATCATCCTCGACATCGAGATGCCGCGCATGGATGGGATCACGTTCCTGCGCAAGATCATGGCGCAGCGCCCCATCCCGGTGATCATCTGCTCCTCGCTCACCGAAGAGGGCTCCGATCAGATGTTCGAAGCCTTCGAGGCCGGCGCGGTCGATATCGTTCCAAAGCCACGGATCGATACGCGGCAGGCGCTCTTGGAATGCTCGAGCCGGCTGCGCGAAGCGGTGAAGTCGGCGGCGCGTGCGCGCGTGCGCCCACGCCAGCAGCGGCGTATCGTCGAGAAGAAGCTGACCGCGGATGCCATCATGCCGCCGCCGATCCAGGGACGTTCGCGCCCCACCACCGAACGCATCGTCTGCATCGGCGTCTCGACCGGCGGCACCGAGGCGCTGCTCGATGTGCTGGAGGCGCTGCCGCCGACTTGTCCGGGAATTCTGATCGTTCAGCACATGCCGCAGGGCTTCACCGCCGCGTTCGCGCGGCGTCTCAACGCCGCCTGCCAGATCACGGTGAAAGAGGCGGAGGATGGCGAGCCGGTGCAGCCGGGCTGCGCCTATATCGCGCCCGGCGCCCGCCACATGCTGCTGCAACGAACCGGCCTGCGTTACAGCATCGCCATCAAGGACGGCCCGCCGGTGTCGCGGCATCGGCCCTCGGCCGACGTCCTGTTTCGTTCGGCGGCCCAATATGCCGGCCGCAATGCGCTCGGCATCATCATGACGGGGATGGGCGACGACGGCGCGAGGGGCCTTTTGGAGATGCGCAAGCTTGGCGCGGCGACGCGCGCGCAGGACGAAGAGAGCTGCGTGGTGTTCGGCATGCCGAAAGAGGCGATCGCGCACGGCGCCGTGGAGAAGGTGGTTTCGCTCAACCACATCGCGCGCGAGATCATGCTCTGGCACCAGGCCGGACAACCTGCGCTGACGGAATGATGCAATGACCTCTCCCGACATCCAGACCGGCATGGTTGCTGCGGCAGTTGCCTCCGTCGAGGAGGTGTCGTCCCGCATCGAGGATAGTTTTGCCAAGGTCGGCAATCATCTCGGTCGCGGTCACGCCCTGTTCAAGGAGCTCGAGGGCGCGCTCACCGGGCTCTCGCGCGAAATGTCGGGCGCGGAGATCGAAGGCGCTTCGACGGCGCTTCAGGATATCGCCGGCTGCTTGAACGCGCTGGCCGAGGCACTGCCGGCGGAAAGCGCGCTTCTCGGCCGGATCGGCGAGGATGCCGAGGCGGCATCCGCGCAGATCGCGCCGCTCTTCAAGCATATCCAGATGATCTCCATCATCGCGCGGAGCGCGCGCATCGAGGCGGCGTCGCTGGACGGCGAGCGCGACAGCTTCCTTGATTTCACAAAGGAGGTATTCGAGCTCGGGCAATCGGTGCAGCATTCGATCGAAGGCTGCGCGCGCGATCAGAAGCTGCTGTCGGTAGCGGTCGAAACTGCGCTCAACAGGCAGAAGGAATTCGAGAAGCTCTATCGGGGGCAGCTTCTCTCGGCGAGCGCCGGTCTGATCTCGGCCTATGCAGGGATGCGCGAGCAGCAGGACAAGAGCGTCCATCTTGTCGAGCTCGCGGGCAGGAGCACCAAGAAGATCGCCGATGCCGTCGGCAGCGCGATCATCTCGCTGCAGTCGGGCGACAGCACGCGGCAACGTCTGGAGCATGTCTGCGGCGGCTTGCGTCGTGTCGCTGTCGCAGCGGTAAGCACCGTTCCGGCGCTCGAAGCGGATGCCAGTGCGCAAAGAGCCCAGATCATCTGCCAGCTCCAGGCCGCGCAGCTCAAGGATGCGGATCGCGAGTTCGGCGATGATATCGGCGCGATCGTCCGTTCGCTGAATGCCATCCTTGCCGATGCGACCGGCGTGGTTGCGCAAGGTCGCTCGGTATATGGCGGCCATGACGGCGAGGCCCCGTCATTCCTTGCCGTCATCAAGCAAACGCTGGCGCAGGCCTCGGAGCTGATTGCGACCTGCGAGAATTCGGGCAGATCGGTCGATGCTGCCCTCTCCGTCGTCGAGGATACGCTCGGCAAGTTTCGCCTGGCGATCGCGGGCCTTGGCGAGGCCGTCGTCGACATCATCCTGATCGGCATGAATGCCAGCCTCAAGGCCGGCCATCTGGGCGTGAAGGGCAATGCGTTCGTCGTGATCGCCAACGAGCTCAAGATGACCGCGGATCAGGTCTCCGCCGGCGCTTCCAGGCTGAAGCCGATCCTCGACCGCATCGAGCGCGCTGCAGGCGATCTCAAGGAGTTGCGCGCTCATGGAAATCCCGGGCAATTGACCAGGCTCGAGCCGTCGATTCTGCAAACGCTGCAGGAGGTCGAGGCCGGCAACGCGCGGCTCGATCGGTTGATGGACCGGCTCGTCCACGAGGGTGCCGAATTCGAGGCCCTGATGGGTGGTGCCCACGATCTGATGACCGCGCTCGGCGAGGCATCCGCGTCCCTCCCGGCTGCTGCCTCGCGCGTCGAGGCGTCGAGCGCAACGATCGGAAAGCTGTCGCTGACTTCGAGCGATGAGGCGGTGCTGGACGATCTGTTCGCGCAGTACACGATGGAACGGGAGCGGCAGGTCCATCGGGGCGTCCTGCAGCGCCTCGGCGTGATGTCAAAATCCACGCCGCACCGGCCCGAGCCGGAGGTGCACGACGACGGCGTGCTGCTGTTCTAGAGCATGATCCGGAAAAGTGTGAAGCGGTTTTCCGGCTCATGCTTTAGCCATCTCATCACGCTCGAATAGGCCTTGCCGGGAGCTTGGCAGGAATAGATTTCTGTCACAAAGAGGCTATATGAGCTAGCTTCCGGCCGAAGCCGCGCCCCTCGCTGGCGAGCCGCTTTGCGGGCCGGATGATTCCACGGAAGACAGGCACGAACGAGATGACCGGATGCTGGCGCGGGGTTCGCTATTGGGCGCGCATGTCGGCGCTGAAGCCCCTCAGCCCGTGCGCGCGATCGTCACGGTAAGCACTGCGCGATGAAATCCTTCGTGACCGATGACGATCCGGATGCCTCGCTGTTCGGGCAGGGCTTTCGGCTGATGCTGTTTCCGGCGATCGTCGGGTTACTTTTCGTGGGCGGCGTGTATTGGCTTCACCTTCAGCTCCACAGGGCTGGCGGGCAGGCCGAGCCGACGGCAGTCGTCGAGGTCCGGCTGTTGCCGCGTCCGGATCCGCAGCCGATTCCCGTGAACCAAGCTTCGCAGTCAACGGCCGTGAACGCAGCAAACCCGGGCAAGGCTCCGACTGAGACGCCGGCCGAGATGTCGCGCAACACGCTCGCGGCACTCCCGGTCGAAGAGACCTCGTCTTCCGAAGCTGCCGTTTCGAGCAGGATCCCGCTGCGTTCCGCGGACGCCGTGCCAACCCCCGCGAAGCTGCAGTTCAGGGACATCCTGGTGCGTCATATCGACAAATTCCAGCGCTATCCGCAGGCCGCCAAGCGGCAGCATCTGCAGGGGACGGTGCTTGCGGTCTTCTCGGTCGGCCGAGACGGGAAATTGCTCGGCGCCTGGGTCAAGACCAGCTCCGGTCAAGCCGTGCTCGATCAGGCCGCAATCGATACCATTCGCCGCGCTCAGCCGCTGCCGCAGATACCGCCGGCTCTTCCCGATTCCATGACCGTGGAAGTCGCGCTCGGCTTCGATCCGTCGTGAGATCCGGGGCTGCCTAGCCCCGCGACGCTTCCGCCGCATCGAACGCCGATCTCGCCATCGCGATCTTCGTCTGGCTTGTCTCCGCCCAAGTGACGAGTTGGGCCACGGGTTCGAGCAGGGATTCGCCGAGCTCTGTCAATCCGTACTCCACGCTCGGCGGCTTGGTCGGGAACACGCGGCGCGTGATCATGCCGTCGCGCTCGAGGTCGCGAAGCGTTTGCGTCAGCATGCGCTTGGAGATGTCGGGGATCGACCGCCGGATCTCGCTGAAGCGATGCGGTCGCTGCGCGAGCACGATCAAGATCAGCGTGGTCCACTTGTCGCCGAGACGATCCAGGATGCCGCGGACCGGGCAAAGCGCGAGGTCGAACTCGCCGCCGCGCCAGGTCTGGAAGCGCTGCCCCAGGCACTCCTGGGCCGACCCAAGGTTATTTTCGCGTAACCCTGTCACCAAAACCTGCCTCCTTCCGCGATCTCCGGCGGCCTCGTATCTAGGCTTGGTCTCTATTTTAGACCAGGAAGAGGAACATGACAATTTCCGAACGTATCGCCATCACCGGGGCAACCGGCCAGTTGGGCCGCCTCGTCATCGCCGAGCTCTTGCGGATCGCCCCCGGTGCGCATCTGGTTGGCATCGTCCGTGACCCCGTCGCCGCCAAAGACCTGGCGGAGCGCGGCGTCGAGCTTCGCACCGCCAATTATGAAGACCCCGCCGCCGTCAAGGCCGCGCTCACAGGCGTGGACAAGGTGCTTCTGATCTCTTCGAGCGAGATCGGGCAGCGCGTCCGCCAACACGGCCATGTCATCGATGCAGCGCAAGCGGCGGGCGTGAAGCTGCTCGCCTACACCAGCATCCTCCATGCCGACACCAGCCCGCTGGCGCTGGCGGAGGAGCACCGCAAGACGGAAGCGCTGATCCGCGCATCCGGCGTGCCCTTCGTGTTCCTTCGCAACGGCTGGTACGCCGAGAACTACACCGGGAATATTGCCGCCGCGATCCAGCACGGTGCTGTGCTGGGTTCTGCAGCGGATGGCCGCTTCTCCCTCGCCGCGCGCGCCGATTACGCCGCGGCTGCGGCAGCCGTGCTCGCAAGCCGCGACAACCAGGCGGGCCAGATCTACGAGCTTGCCGGCGACAATGGCTACGCCCTCGCCGACTATGCCGCCGAGATCGCCAGGCAGTCCGGCAAGCCCGTCGTGTACAAGGATCTGCCGGAGGTCGATTACAAGGCTGCGCTGGTGTCGATCGGCCTGCCGGAAGCCTTCGCGGCGCTCCTGGCGGACAGCGATGCCAAAGCAGCCAACGGCGCGCTCTATGACGCCTCCAGGCAATTGAGCGCGCTCATCGGTCGCCCGACGACGCCGTTGGCCGAATCGGTGTCAGCAGCGCTCGCGCGATAGAGGGCCCGTAGCCCGGCTGGAGCGCCAGCGTAACCCGGGGCCGCTCTCGAGCTCAGCAATAACGGCCCGTCATTCCGGGGCGCGCGCAGCGCGAGCCCGGAATCCATCAGGCAGCAAGGGGCGGCGGAGAAATGGATTCCGGGCTCGATGCTGCGCATCGCCCCGGAATGACGGCAGTGGGCGTGGCGGAACCGGAATCAACTAACTCCGGCCGCTGATCGAACGGGCTACGATGCTGCCGCATAGCCCTGCGGCAGCGTCACGCCCCCAAGGTCCCGGACCGCCTGGGCATCTATTGCGCTGTGTCAAACGATTGCCCGCCGGCCCGGCTAGGGTCGCCTCCGGACTTCCGGAGGTATCATCTTGAACAGTGCCCCTGACCTGACCATGGATGACGGCGCGGTCCGCTCGCTCCATCCGCGTGGCGCGTGGACGGTTGCCAATGTCGAGATTCTGGAGCAGCTGTGCGCGGGCATCCAGCCGCGGCTTGCGCATGGCATCCGCAAGATCGACCTGAGCGGGATCACCGCGCTCGACACGGTGGGCGCCTGGCTGATCGAGAAACTGGCGCGCGGCGGAACGACGCAAGCGAGCGAAGCCGAGATAACCGGCCTTTCCGCCAGCTACTCCGGATTGATCGGTGAAGTTCGGAAACTGAACCGCAGGCCGCCGACACCCGCTCGGCGCACCAACGCGCTCGCCGATCTGCTCGAGCGGGTCGGACGTGGCGTCATCGCCGAGACCATGGTCTTCCTCGACATGCTCGGCAGCGTCGGCATCGCGCTGTTCCGGACGCTGCGCCATCCGCGATCGTTTCGCTTCACCTCCACCGTCTATCAACTCGGCCAGGTCGGCTGGCGTGCGATCCCGATCATGGTGCTGATCACGTTCCTGATCGGTGCCATCATCGCCCAGCAGGGCATTTTCCACTTCCGCAAGTTCGGCGCCGATTCCTACGTCGTCGACATGGTCGGCATCCTGGTGCTGCGCGAGCTCGGCGTCCTGATCGTCGCGATCATGGTGGCCGGACGTTCCGGCAGCGCCTACACCGCCGAGATCGGCTCGATGAAGATGCGCGAGGAGATCGATGCGCTCACGACCATGGGCCTCGATCCGGTCGAGGTGCTGATCCTGCCGCGCGTGCTGGCGCTGGTGATCGCGCTGCCGATCCTCACCTTCCTGGGCTCGATGGCTGCGCTCTATGGCGGCGGGCTCGTCACCTGGCTCTATGGCGGCATGGGCCCGGCGATTTTCATCGCGCGGCTGCATGAGGCGGTCTCGATCAACAGTTTCGAGGTCGGCATGATCAAGGCGCCGTTCATGGCGCTGGTCATCGGCCTGATCGCGGCGAGCGAAGGGCTTCGCGTCAAGGGCAGCGCGGAATCGCTCGGGCAGCAGACGACGTCCTCCGTCGTCAAGTCGATCTTCCTGGTCATCGTGCTCGACGGCCTGTTCGCCGTGTTCTTCGCCTCGATCGGAATGTAGCCGTGACCGAAGAACGTATCGCCATCCACGTGCAGGATCTTGTCGTCGGCTTCGGCCGCAAGATCGTGCTCGACCATCTCAATCTCGATGTCCGTCAGGGCGAAATCCTGGGTCTCGTCGGCGCGTCCGGCGGCGGCAAATCCGTGCTGATGCGCACGATCATCGGATTGCTGCCGAAACGCGGCGGCATCATCGAGCTTGCCGAAAACGGCGGCAGGAGCGGTGTGCTGTTCCAGCAGGGCGCGCTGTTCTCGGCGCTGAACGCGCGGCAGAACGTGCAATTTCCGCTGCGCGAGGCCGCGCATCTGTCGCCGTCGCTGCTGGACGAGATCGCCAATGCGAAGCTCGAGATGGTCGGCCTCACCGTCGATGATGGCGACAAGTTTCCTTCCGAACTTTCCGGCGGCATGGTCAAGCGCGTGGCGCTGGCGCGTGCGCTCGCGCTCGATCCTGCGCTCCTGTTCCTGGACGAGCCGACGTCCGGATTGGACCCGATCGCCGCCGGCGAATTCGATTCCCTGATCAAGACGCTGCAGCGGACGCTCGGCTTCACCGTATTCATGGTCACCCACGACCTCAACACGCTCTACGCGGTCTGCGACCGCGTCGCGGCGCTGGCCGACGGCAAGATCGCCGCGCTCGGTCCGCTGAAATCGGTGCTGGAATCCGACCATCCCTGGGTGCGGGCCTATTTCCACGGCGCGCGAGCGCAAATGCTTCATCTCAACGCTTAACGGAACGACATCAATGGAAACGCGCGCACCCTTTATCGTTGTCGGCGCCTTCGTCCTGGCGGCGATCGTCGCCGTGTTCGGCTTCGTCTACTGGCTCAACAACACCGGCGGCATCGGCAAGCGCGAGACTTACCAGGTCGTGTTCAATGGGCCCGTTCCCGGCCTGCTCGTGGGTGCCCCTGTGTTGTTCAACGGCATCCGTGTCGGCGAAGTCACTTCGCTCGAATTCGTGCCCGACCGGCCGCGTGACGTTCATGCCACCATCGCCGTGCTCGAGCACACGCCGGTGCGCGCCGATACCAAAGTCGGCCTCGATTTCCAGGGCCTCACTGGCGTGCCCGTGGTGGCGCTGGAAGGCGGCGAGCGGATCGATGCCCCGCGCGTGCAAGGGCCGCTGATCGCCGAGAAAGGCGCGGGGCAGAGCATGACGCAGGCCGCGCGCGATGCGCTGCGCAAGGTCGATACGGTGCTCAGCGAAAATTCCGCAACCCTGCACGATGCGATCGGCAACATCGGCACCTTTGCGGACGGGCTGGCGCGCAACACCCCGCGCCTGGACAATATCATCGCCGGTCTCGATCGGACCATGGGCGGCGGTGGCGCCCCAGCGCGCAAGACGACTTTTGACCTCAGCCCCGCCAGCCGGTTCGATGCGCCGGTCCGCCCCTTCAAGGGAACGCTTTCCATTGCTGAGCCGACGGCGATCACTGCGCTGCAGACCCAGCGCTACCTGTTCGCGGGCGGCGGCGACAAGGATTTTGCCGACGCGCAATGGAGCGACGCCCTGCCGCAGCTCGTGCAGGCGAAACTGCTGCAGAGTTTCGAGAACTACGACATCGCCCATCCGCCGTTCCGTCCCGACGCCGCGCCGGAAGGCTCGTCCCGCCTGCTGCTCGACCTGCGCCAGTTCGAGATCGTCACAACGCCACAGCCGCACGCCGTGATCGCGCTGTCCGCCAAGCTCCTCGATGCGTCAGGACATCTGCGCGCTGCGCGCGTCTTCCAGCAGGAAGCGCCGATCGAGACGCTCGCCCCCGCCCCGGCGGCAAAGGCTTTCAACGCCGCCTTCGATGCACTGGCGCGCGAGTTGATCCCATGGACGGCGGCCCACGAAGCCGAAGCATCCAGGTAGGTCCTGCGGAGCCGACGTGACCGCTACCTGTTGCGGCAAAACAGCGGATCAGGCGGCTGTTGGTGCGGCGGGCGGCTCCCTGATCATCAGGACGTCGCATGGCAGTTCGGCCATGAGATGTTTGCCGACGCTTGCAATCAGCATTTCGGAGAGCGCGCCGCGCCCCTCGGTGCCGAGCACGACAAGGTCGATGTCCATATCGCGCACGCCTCGGCGCAGCACTTCATCCGGCGTCCCAAGTTCGATGAACGAACGTGCACGCCGCCTGATCGTCTCGCCGCATGTCATTGTCGTGAGGAAGGCCTTGTAGTCCCGCTCGACAGCCTGCTGACATTGCCGTCGATAGGCAGCGGAATCGTGGGCCAACCCGCTCATCGGTATCTCGTAGGCGTGGAATATCATGAGCGCCTGGTCGGGGAAGCAGCGGACCGCGGCCTCGAGTGCATGGCGTGATGAATCTGAAAAGTCGATCGCTGCGGCGATGCGGCCGTAAGCCCGCTGTCCCCTTTTCTTCACGATCAGGATCGGTGTGTGCGAACTGCGAAGCAGGCGATCGACCGTCGTGCCAAGGAAAAGTCGCCCGAACGGCTCATCCCTTGCAACCCCGGTGATGATGAGATCGCATCCTTTCTTTTCGGCGGTGCGCACGATCGCCTCGGCCGGGTCGCCTTCATCGATCACGATGTCGGCCATCTTCGCCAGCGGGCCGATATCGGCCAGCAACTGCTTTGCCGCCACGCTGACGGGATCGGGAGGGCGTCGCCAGGATGGAACGCTCGGATCGAAATCCGCATCCCGAAGTTTTTCGAGAACGTGCAGGATCACGAGCTTCGCCTGCCACGACTGCGACAGCAGCACGGCGCGATCCAGCGCGCGGTCGCAGCGGGGGCTGAGATCGGTGGCGAGCAGAATTGATCTCGGCGGTTCTTTGGTCGCGCTTGCTTCGCTCATGTGACGCTACCTTTCAGCCATACGGCCGCTTCGATCGTCTGGGTTCCGGCGCGAGACCGCAACGATCTTGGCTGCGACATTTCGTTCACCTGCATTCTGCAGCGCCGATCGCGTCGTGTCGATTGACATGGATCATCCCGACAAGCGCGGTTCCCGGTACCAGGAAACGTCATCGCAACGTATCATTGCAGCATGCACAGAAAATCCTCCGATCCGACGATGCACGAGGTACACCGACAGACGGCGGCGGAGACGGTGGCCGCCCTGCATACCGATGCCGAGCGGGGCCTGAGCAGTGCGGAGGCCGCCCAGCGCCTCGCGCGCGATGGCCGAAACGAATTGGACACAGTGCCACCGCGTCCCGAATGGCTGAAATTCCTCGATCAGTTCACCGACGTGCTGGTGCTCCTGTTGATCGCGGCGGCGGTGATCTCGATCGCGATCTGGCTGAATGAGCACGAAACCGCGCTGCCCTACGAGGCCATCGCGATCCTTGCCATCGTGCTGCTCAACGCGCTCATGGGCTACATCCAGGAGGCCCGGGCGGAGCGCGCCGCAGCCGCGTTGCGTGAGATGTCCGCCGCGCACTCCAACGTAGTCCGCGATGGCGAGCGGCGCAACATCCCGGCGGCGGAGCTGGTGCCGGGCGATATCATTGTCATCGCGGAAGGCGACACCATTCCGGCCGACGCCCGGCTGATCATGTCAGCCGCGCTGCAGACGGCGGAAGCCGCGCTCACCGGCGAAAGCCTGCCGGTGAGCAAGCACGTCGCGCCGCTGGCTGACAAGGCCGAGCTCGGCGACCGGCACAACATGATCTTCAGCGGGACCACCGCGGTCTATGGGCATGGTCGTGCGGTGGTCACCGCGACCGGGATGCAGACGCAGATGGGCCGGATCGCCGGCATGCTGCGGGAGGCGCCGCAGGAGGCCACGCCGTTGCAGCGCGAGCTCGCGCGCGTCGGCAAGGTGCTTGCGATCACGGTCGTGCTGATTGCAGTGGCCATGATCGGCACGATCTTTCTCGTCAGCGACATCAACGGCTTCTCCGAGATTTTCGCGGTGCTGCTGCTCGGCGTGGCGCTGGCCGTCGCCGCGGTTCCGGAAGGGCTGCCGGCGGTGGTTACCGCCGTGCTGTCCATCGGCATGCAGCGGATGGCAAAGAAGAATGCCATCATCCGCCGTCTCGCCGCCGTGGAAGCGCTCGGTTCGGCGACCGTCATCGCATCCGACAAGACCGGCACTTTGACCAGGAACGAGATGACGGTGCGCCGGGTCGTGACGGCGAGCGGCTCCACCAATCTCTCCGGCACCGGCTATGCGCCGGAGGGCGACGTGCATCTTGCCAGTGATGCGTCGGACAGCAGCGCGCTGCAGTTCGAGCTCGAGCGCACGCTGACGGCGGCCGAACGCGCGAACAACGCGCTGCTGGAGGAACGTGATGGCGCCTGGATCGTGCAGGGCGATCCGACCGAAGGCGCATTGATCGTGGCCGCATGCAAGGCAGGCCTGCTCCCTGCCGCGCTCGATCAGCGCTTCGAGCGGATCGGCGAGATTCCGTTCTCGTCCGAGCGCAAATTGATGAGCACGGTGCATACGGATGCCGAGCGGCGCGACCGCCTGATCGCGGTGACCAAGGGCGCGCCCGATGTCCTGCTCGCGCGCTGCACCCACGAACTCGTCGGACGAGATGCGGTCGCGCTCACCGACGCGCGCAAGTCGGAGATCATGGCGAGCAATGATGCGCTGGCCGCGGAAGCGCTGCGGACGCTTGGCGTCGCGTTCCGCTCGCTTCCGGCAGAAAGGTCGCAGCATGATGCATTCGATGAGAACGTGGAGCAGGACCTGGTCTTTCTCGGCCTGATCGGCATGATCGATCCGCCGCGCCGGGAAGCGCGCGATGCGGTCGCACGGAGCCGGGCGGCAGGCATCCGCCCCATCATGATCACCGGCGATCATCCCAAGACCGCGGCGATCATCGCCGCCGAGCTCGGCATCATCACGTCAGGCCAGCGCGCGGTGTCCGGCGCCGAGCTCGAGGCCATGACGGAGCAAGAACTCGACCGCGTTGTGCAAGAGGTCTCGGTCTATGCCCGCGTCAATCCCGGTCACAAGCTGCGCATCGTGCGGGCGCTGCAGCGGGCAGGGGAAACCGTGGCGATGACCGGGGACGGCGTCAACGATGCCCCGGCGCTGAAGGCGGCCGACATTGGTGTCGCCATGGGGGTTACGGGCACCGATGTCTCCAAGGAGGCGGCCGACATGGTGCTCGCCGACGACAATTTTGCCACCATCGTCGCCGCGGTCGAGGAGGGGCGCGCGATCTTCGACAACATCCGCAAATTCCTCCGCTATCTGCTGTCGTCGAATATCGGCGAGGTCTTGACGATGTTCTTCGGCGTTGTGCTGGCCGATACAATCGGACTTTCCGCCGCCAGCGGTGTCGTCGTGCTTCCGCTCTTGGCGACGCAAATCCTCTGGATCAACCTGGTGACCGACGGCGCGCCCGCGCTCGGCGTCGCCGTCGACCCCGCGGACCCCGCCATCATGCAGCGCCCGCCGCGCCCGCGCGATGAGGGCGTCATGACGCTGACGATGTGGGGCGGGATTTTCCTGGTCGGGATCATCATGGCGGTTGGCACATTGCTGGTGCTGGACGCCTCGCTTCCGGGCGGCCTGATCGAAGGTTCAGGCACGATCGCCTATGGGCGCACCATGGCCTTCACGACGCTGGTGCTGTTCCAGCTTTTCAACGTCTTCAACGCCCGCTCCGACGAGCTCAGCGCATTCCATGGCCTCTTCACCAATGGCTGGCTCTGGGCGGCAGTGGTGTTTTCGCTCCTGCTGCACGCGCTGGTTGTTTATGCGCCCTTCCCCAGGAAGCGTTCTCGACCGTCAGCCTGGGTGCCGGCGACTGGCTATTCTGTACGGTGGTCGCAAGCTCGGTGTTGTGGCTGCGCAAATTGAGCAAGGCCGCGATGCGCGGGTTCGGCGGCCGTTCGAGCCCCCCTTTGGCGCCCCGGTGACCGGCAAACACGCAATGTAGCCGCAATCCAGCGGCTCTATGGAACCAGGTCAACTTGAATTGCCTGGGTCAGGGTGGTGCGAATACTTCTGGTTGAGGACGAAGACGAGATGGCGTCGGCCTTGTCTGCGGTCCTGAAAAGCTACGACATGCTGGCCGACCGGGTGACCTCGCTGATGGAGGCCGCGGAAATCATGGTGGTGGGCGCCTATGACGCGATCCTGCTCGACCGCAACCTGCCTGATGGCGACGGCATCAGCCTGATCCCGAAGCTCCGCGCCAAGGCGATCCCGACCCCCGTCATCGTGCTGACGGCGCGGGGCGAATTGTCGGACCGCGTCACCGGCCTCGACACCGGCGCCGACGACTATCTGGCCAAGCCGTTCGCGGCCGAGGAATTGCTGGCGCGGCTGCGGGCGGTGTGGCGGCGGTCCGCCGACCTTCAGCCCGATATCGTCAGGCTCGGGCGGCTGAGCTTCAACCTGAACCATTGCGAGGCCGAGGTCGACGGCCGCCTCCTGGAATTGCCGCGCCGCGAATTGCTGGTGCTGCAAACCCTGATGCGGCGGATGGGGCGCACGGTCGTGCGCTCGTCGCTCGAGGCTGCCGTCTATTCGCTTGACGAAGAGGTGCAGTCGAATGCGCTGGATACCCATGTCTCGCGCCTGCGCCGCAAGCTCACCGAGGCCGGCGCCGGCGTCGAGATCCATGGCATCCGGGGCGTCGGCTATCTCCTGCGAGCGGCATCATGAAGTCGATGAACACGGCGTCGCTGCGCTCGCGCCTGATCCGCCGGCTGATCCCGCTGCATGCGGTGCTGCTCGTCGCTTTTCTTGTCTTGCTCATTGCAACTCTGTGGGCGTCCGGTTGCGTATATCGGCGCGACGATGGTCGCGGCATCGATGTGCTGCGCGACGCGGTGGCGCGCAGCGCTGACGGAACGCTTGTCCTGCGCGAGACCCCGGCGCTGAAGGAGCTGCGCGGCGATACGCGGAATTTGTGGTTCGTGATCCACGACAAGTCCGGCCATTCGCTGTCCGAGGGAGACGTGCCGCCGGAGTTTGCCCGTCTCGGCGGCGGGCTCGGCGATATCGATGGCGAAATTCGCAGTTGGGATCGCGCCAGTGACGATTCGCGTCATATCAGCGGACAGATGAAAGTGGTCGAGACCGCAGCAGGCCCGGTGCAGATCATCGTCACCAGCGAGATCAGGATCTCGGATGCGCAGTCGCTGCTGCAGATCACGCTGGCTTTCTTCGGGCTGATGTTGGCCGGCTTTGCCCTGATGGCGCTGACGACGCTGGTGGCGACCCCGCTCGTGGTGCGCAACGCGCTCGCGGGTCTTGACGAAGCCGCGCATCAGGCCGGCGAGATCGATATCGACAAGCGCGGCGCCCGGCTGCCGGTTGGCGCCGTCCCCACCGAGATCGCGCCGCTGGTGAGCGCCGTCAATGACGCCTTGGGACGGCTCGATGAAGGCTATGAACGGCATCGACGCTTCCTCGCCGATGCCGCGCACGAATTACGAACGCCGATCGCGATCCTCACCACGCGCCTGGAAGGCCTGCCGCAAAGCGCCGAGAAGGCGCGCCTGATCGAGGACGTCTCGCGGCTTGCGACGCTGACCGAGCAGTTGCTCGATCTGCAGCGGCTCGAGCAGCGGCTGGCGCAATCGTCCGCCATCGATCTTGCAGGTCTCTGCGCACAGGTGATCGCCGATCTCGCGCCGCTCGCGATCGCGGCCGGCTATGAGATCTCGTTGCAGCATGAGGGTGCGCGGATCGACGTGTGGGGCGATCGGGGCGCGCTCGAACGTGCGGTCGTCAATCTGGTGCAGAATGCGATCCAGCATGGCGGTCATCGCGGCGCCATCGTCGTTGCCGTCAGCGCGCCGGCGACGGTCGAAGTCCGCGACCAGGGCCCCGGCATTCCGGCTTCAGAGCGCGAGCGCATCTTCGAGCCGTTCCACCGCCTGCAGCCGCGGCACCGCGGCGCGGGCCTCGGCCTCAACCTCGTGCGCGAGATCATCCATCTGCATCGCGGCGAGGTGAGCGTCACCGAAAGAAGCGGCCACGGCGCCTGCTTTCGCATCTCCCTCCCACCGATCGCGCTCCCCGCCTTGGCCGTGAGTTGAGAGCCAGTAGCCCGGGCGAAGCGAAGCGCAACCCGGGATATCTCTATCAAAATCGACGACCGGTCCCGGGTGACACTGACGCTCCACCCGGGCTACGGCACCGAAGGTTTCGCTCGGCGGCCGGAGCTAATTTACTCCGGCTTCGCCACGCCCACCGCCGTCATTCCGGGACGATGCGCAGCGCGAGCCCCGGAATGACAACCGGTTATTGCTGAGGTCGAGAGCGGGCCCGGGGTACGCTTTCGCTCCACACGGGCTACGACACCTTTGGTGTGGCCGCACCATCTCCTCACAACACGCAATGCTGTCGCAATGCCGCGCGTCGATGATGCGCGCGTCTTGATCCGAATCGCATCTGGGGCTTGCGGCGCGGCGCCGGGACACTGTGCTTATTATTGCAAGGTCATGGACTCATGTCTCACGATGCCACATCGTTTTTTCTCTCCTGGCTGTTCAACCCGCGCCGGGTCGGCGCGGTCGCCCCGTCCGGCAACGCGCTTGCCGAATTGATCACCCGCGAGATCACGCCGTCATCCGGCCCGATCATCGAGCTCGGCGCCGGCACTGGCGTCTTCACCTACAAGCTGCTGCAGAAGGGAATCAGGCAGCAGGATCTCACCATCGTCGAATACGGATCCGAATTCGTCCAGATCCTGCAATTGCGCTTTCCCGGCGCGCGCGTGCTGTGGATGGACGCGGCGCGGCTCGGCACGGTGAAGCTCGCCGATGACGGCTCGGTCGGCGCGGTCGTGAGCGGCTTGCCGTTGCTGACGATGTCGCCGCGCAAGGTGCTGTCGATCGTAAGCGGCGCGTTTCGCTATGTGCGTCCGAACGGCGCGTTCTATCAGTTCACCTACGGACCGAGGGCGCCGATCCCGCGGCCGATCCTCGATCGGCTCGGGCTGAAGGCCACGCTGGTCGGGCGCACCATGAGCAACCTGCCGCCGGCCTCCGTCTATCGGCTGGTGCGGCGCGCGCCGTCCCGCTTCTCCACGCTGCGTCCCGGCGCGATCGAGGATCAGTCGCAGCTTGACAATCTCGACCTGCGGCCGCGATTGGCAGTTCCTACGGTGCTGGAGCCGAGCTAAGCCTCACGCCGCGCGGATATTGGCGAGGAAGCCGTCGACCTTGCCTCGCAGCATCTCGGCCTGCTTGTTGAGCTCTTCCGCCGAATCCAGCACCTTGCCCGCGGCCGTGCCGGTCTCACCCGCGGCGCGGGTGACGCCGTCGATATTGCTGGAGACCGCGCTGGTGCCGTGCGCGGCCTGCTGCACGTTGCGGGCGATCTCTTTGGTGGCCGAGCCCTGCTGCTCGACCGCCGCCGCGATCACGGTGGTGATCTCGTTGATTCCGCCGATCGTGCCGCCGATGCCTTCGATCGCGTGCACCGCGTCCGTCGTCGCGCCCTGCATCGCCGCGACCTGCGCGGAGATCTCCTCGGTCGCCTTCGCGGTCTGGCTCGCCAGCGACTTGACCTCGCTCGCCACCACGGCAAAGCCGCGCCCGGCCTCGCCGGCCCGCGCCGCCTCGATGGTGGCGTTGAGCGCCAGCAGATTGGTCTGGCTCGCGATATCGCTGATGAGCTTGATCACGTCGCCGATCTTCTGCGCCGCCGCTGAGAGGCCTTGCACCGTCACATTGGTGCGGTTGGCCTCCTCCACCGCCTGCTGCGCGACGCGGGTCGATTCCGCGACCTGGCGTCCGATCTCGGAGACCGAGGACGACAATTCTTCCGTCGCCGCGGCCACGGTCTGCACGTTGGCCGAGGCCTGCTCGGCGACGGCGGAAACCGTCGTCGCCTGGCGGCTCGCTTCCGAGGCCGCGCCCGACATGCTGTTCGAGGTCGTGCGCAGACCGGCCGCGGCGCCCGCCAGCGCATCGAGCGAACTGCGGACGCTGTTCTCGAACTCGTCGGCCATCTTGCCGAGCAGGTTGATCCGCTCGGCTTCGGCCTGCTTCTTGAGCTCGTCCTGTTCGCCGCGCAGCCGCGCTGCATCGATCATGTTGTTCTTGAACACCTGGACCGACTGCGCCATCGCGCCGACTTCGTCGCGGCGCTCCTGCGCGGGGATCACGGTGTCGGTCGCGCCGTCGGCGATCTTGCGCATGGCGGCGGTCATGCCGGTGATCGGGCCGACGATGCTGCGTCCGATCAGGAAGCACATGCCGGCAACGAGCAGCAGCGCGACGGCGAGGATCGACCCGATCCAGCGCGCCTCCGACCAGAAGATCGCATCGATGTCGTCGAGATAGACGCCACCGGCAATGGCCCAGCCATAGGGTTTGAATTCGGTCGCATAGGAGATCTTCGGCACCGCCTCGCCACCGGCTACGCGTGTAAAGCGGTACTGCACGAAGCCGCCGCCCTGGGGAGCCATTTCGACCTGCCGGCGGGTGTAGAACACGCCGTCGGAATCAGCCGTATCCATCAGGTTCTTGCCGTCGACCTTCGGATTCGGATGCGACTCGACGACGCCCTGCTTGCCCAGGGCATAGAAATAGTCGTCCTTGCCGAAGCGCAGCGTGCGCAGCAGCGCCTTGCTTCGTTCGAGGACCTGCGCGTCGGAAAGGCCGGCCTTCCTGGCGGCCTCGTAGTCCTGCTCCACCGTCTGCTTGGCGAGTAGGACCAGATCCTGCAGCTTGGCCTTGCGATCCTCGAGCAGATTGTTCTTCAGCGCCTGCAGGCCGACAAAGGCCACGGCGACAATGCCGAGCACCGAAACTCCGACCATGATCATCAGCTTGGAGGAAATCCTGAGATTGCCGAGCATCGCACACCTTTTCTGGAGCTTCCGGCGGCTTCGGCCGCCGATGGTTCCGAAAGGATTAATGCGAATTGGTGAAATTGCCCCTAATGGACGCGACCGCAGGACCTTCCGGCTGCAGTCGATCACCTCTTCAAACAGAGCAAATCCGCGTCGAAACGTCACGCCTTTCGCGGCGAGCACAATGCGGGGCCGTAGAGCGCGACGAAGCCGATGAAGGCGATCGCCCAGGCGGCGCCGGCCACCGTCAGCAGCGGGATCATGTGCGCCGGCTCGAGCGAGGCGCAGATGCGTGCGAGTGCGGCGATAACGATCGCGGCATAGATCACCTGTGTCCCCGCGGAAGCCTGCAGCGCGCGGCCGGTATGGCCGAGGGTGGCGCGGGTCATCACCGCAAGCGTCATCCCGCCGATGGCGCCGCCGGTCCAGGCATGGATGCCGGCGCCCACCGGAACGAGGTCGATCGCAGCCAGTCCGGTCAGGATGAAGCCCACCGGTATGAACGCGTAGGCCAGGTGCAGGATCAGCACCAGGCGGTCGGACAGGGTCCGGTATCCGGCCCAGCGCCCAAGCCGGATCAGATGGAAGGCGCCGGCGGGCAATAGCAGCGCCGCGGTCAACGCGCCCAGCGGCATCGCCACCCAGGCCAGCAGCGCGATGCCGCCTGCCGCGACCGTGATGCTGTCGAAGCCGCCGAACGGAGTCGGCATCTGGCCGGCGGGTTGGCGCGCGAGCCAGTTGCGCGTGAAGCTCGGAATGATGCGACCGCCGATCAGCGTGACCAGCATGATCACCAGCGCGATCGCAAACCGCGTCGAATAATCGGCGAGCCCGTTGAGATGTGCCTCGATGTGGAAGGCCAGATTGGCGAGCGAGAGCAGCGAAACGATCGCCACGACGGGGAGGTTGCTCCATTTGCGTCCCGCCACGATCTCGCGCGCGGCCGCCGTCGCGAGCAGCGTGAGGAACGCGACATCGATCACAGCGGTAGCAGCCCATCCGATCGATGCCGAGAGGAAGATCGCGATCCGGCCGGCGATCCAGGTCGAGACCAGCGCTGCCAGCGAATTGCCCTGCAGCGGCAACCGCCCGGTCCAGTTCGGCACGGCAGTCAAAAGGAAGCCGCCGATCACGGCGCTGACATAGCCGAACAGCATCTCATGCACATGCCAGTCGCGCGGCGAGAACACCGTGGTCAGGGCCAGATGACCTTCATACACCGGCAGCCAGATCACGATCATCGCGCCGGCATAGGCCGAGCTGAGCAGAAAGAACGGCCGGAAGCCGTAGGAGAGTACGGCCGGCCCTTGATACTGGCGCAATCTTGGGATCGACATGGCTGCCATCCGCTCATGTACTTGTTGCTACTTTCCCGCCTCGGCGGGGGTATATTGAGTCTTAGCGTTCCGAGGTCCTGCGCGATTTGCGTCAGGACAACGTTCCGGAGGAATGTGGGCAACGGCCTACGGTTCCATCTCGCATGCGGTGCTTCGCCTGGGGAAGCAGGCTGGCCGCCGGATCGAGACCGGCATCGAGATCGATTTTCCGATCAGCCGCCAGGACGTCGGCCGAGATGACCGGCACCGCGCTGCACACGGTCAGCCGCATCTTGAGCGCATGGGAGCAGCAGGGCCTCGTCGAAGGCGGCCGCCAGCGCATCGTGCTGCGTGATCCGCACAAACTGTTCGCACTGGCCGAAGGCCGCATTCCCTCTGCTAGGTCCGGTGGCTGACGGACGCCGGCCGCAGGGGACGCACCGCACCTGGTATGATAGGCTTCGTGGCGATCCCGTAACCGAGGGTTGTGTCGCGGTAACTCTACCCGCAAATTGCGGGTTCCGTCTCGTGGTCCCGTCCGTTGCTATCGTCAACCGGCCGGTGTGTCGGGCGGATTGATCGGCCCGTCCGGCATCTAGAGCATGATCCGGAAAAGTGGAAGCCGGTTTTCCGAAAAGATCATGCTCAAACAAAGAGATGAGATCATGATTCGATTCCGTCTAATCGAATCATGATCTAGTGGTCCGCTACTCCGCCGGCTTGCTGAGATTCGGCGCGACCACGGTCGGATCCAATCCGAGCAGCAGGGCACGCTCTTTTCGCTCTTCGGCCAGAAAGCCCAGCTCGCGCTCAAGCGAACGGGCCACCGCTTCCTGGGCCGATTTGCGACGTTTGCTGTTTTCGTGAAGTCTTGGCGGTTGGGTAGTCACACAAGGTCCCCGTGTCATGAATCTGTCATGGGGTGATCGCATGGACGATTCAGTCGCCCCAAATCAAATACTTTTTAGTGGCTAAGTTTGCGCACCGTCCTAATACCGACAAAGTATTCATGCAGCGAGATGAGTGTTCGGCATGCACGCGCGCCCATTCGGCCGGATGAGATGATGAAGAACAGAAGTCCGAACGCTGCCCCCTACATCCTGACCGCCCTGGCGCTCGCCGCCGCGATCTGGACCGCACTGGGCTCGCCGCACAGCGAACGGCCCGTCACGAAGCAAGTGGCCCACAGCAGCGTGGCGCCGTGAGGCTGCGTAGCGGCCGCTGATTCCTGATCGTGTAAAGCAGCGTCCTCAGCACATTGATTCGTGTAGCCGGGCGCCGCCTCAACCACCACTCTTCGTCATTCCGGGGCGCGCCTCTTGGCGCGAGCCCGCAATCCATCGGACGGCAGGCGCGAGGGCGAAATGGATTCCGGGCTCATCGCTTCGCGACGCCCCGGAATGACGATGTGGCTGCTTTCGGTGCGACAAATCAACCCGACGGGCAAATCAGCAAAAGTCTGTCCAGCCCTGCAGCGAAAAACATTCCGCTTTCGCCGTCGGGCAAATCAGTGATTTAACTCCGCGCGTCTCACGGCGAATGAGGGGCGGCTCGCGATCGTCACGAACGTTGCGGTGAGATGCGGTGGACGCAGGTATTGCGAGAGACGAACGCAACACCGGCGGACGGTGAAGTCGTGTGGTTCTGGCGCCCCGACGCTGGCGCTAAGCTTCTAACGAAGTGACGGTGGCAAGAAAGCCCGGTCACCGGGAAGAGCACGAAGGAAACCGTAAAACCATCGCGCAGGGAAAGCCGGAATGCTTCGGTTGAACCTGTGGTCCTACCCCCGTGCTTTTTGTTGCACGGGACCCACGGGTGCAACCGGCACCCGGCTTTCCCTGCGCCCTCTGTTCAATGAGAGGGTGGAATGAACGCAAAGCTCGGGCGTGACTCGCCGCGAGAACGCGAACTCACATCCCCACTGCTGTTTGAAATTTGAATCATGACTTGCGGCGACGCCGTAGGGTGGGCAAAGCGAAGCGTGCCCACCATCGCGAGTACAGCACTGGATGGTGGGCTACCCTACGGCTTTCGCGGGGACGACAATCGTAGGATGGGTAGAGCGAAGCGAAACCCATCATTCGTGCCCCTTGCCGCCGAAGTTGATGGGTTTCGCTTCGCTCTACCCATCCTACGGGTCCGCTCTCCCCACGTCGTCCCGGGCTTCCATCCGAAATGGTCGACCGGGTGCTGTCCTCGGTGAAACGTTGAAGGGCCCGCGCCGATCGCCTATCTCTGCTAAAGCCACCGATTTCAAGGATCCCGAATGACCGCATCGCAACGCAACCCTTCCGCCGCAATCGATCCCGAAAAGCTCGACCGCCTCGCCGAAGTCGCCATCAAGGTCGGGCTCGGATTGCAGCCGGGACAGGACCTGCTCCTGACTGCGCCGTCGTCGGCGCTGCCGCTGGTGCGGCGGCTCGCGGTGCATGCCTACAAGGCCGGCGCCGGCCTGGTCACGCCGATCCTCTCCGACGAAGAGGTCACGCTGGCGCGCTATCGCCATGGCCATAATGAAGGTTTCGATCGCGCGGCGAACTGGCTCTATGAGGGCATGGCAAAGGCGTTCTCCGCCAACACCGCGCGGCTGGCGGTGGTCGGCGACAACCCGATGCTGCTGTCGGGCGAGGACCCGACCAAGGTTGCGCGCGCCAGCAAGGCCAATTCGGTCGCCTATCAGCCAGCGCTGGAAAAGATCGTCAATTTCGAGGTCAATTGGAACATCATCGCCTATCCCAGCGCGTCCTGGGCCAAGCAGGTTTTTCCTGACGATCCCTTGGAGACCGCGGTGGGGAAGCTGGCGGACGCGATCTTTGCGGCGTCCCGCGTCGACCAGGACGGTGCGGTCGCCGCCTGGGAGAAGCACAATGCAGTCTTGCGCGAGCGAACCCAATGGCTGAACGGCCAGCGCTTCCACGCGCTGCACTATACGGGACCGGGGACCGATCTCACGATCGGGCTCGCCGACGGCCATGAATGGGAAGGCGGCGCATCGGTTGCCAAGAACGGCGTCACCTGCAACGCCAACATCCCGACGGAAGAGGTTTTCACCACCCCGCATTGCCGCCGCGTCAGCGGTCACGTCGTGAGCTCGAAGCCGCTGTCCTATCAGGGCACCCTGATCGACAATATCCAGGTCAGGTTCGAGGAAGGGCGGATCGTCGAAGCCAGGGCCTTGTGCGGCGAAGAAGTCTTGAAAAAGGTGCTCGACACCGACGAGGGCGCGCGCCGCCTCGGCGAGGTCGCGCTGGTGCCGCACTCCTCGCCGATCTCCAAGAGCGGACTGCTGTTCTTCAACACGCTGTTCGATGAGAACGCCGCCTCGCATATCGCGCTCGGCCAGTGCTATTCGAAATGCTTCATCGACGGCGACAAGCTGACCCCGCAGCAGATCGCAGCGCAAGGCGGCAACCAGAGCCTGATCCATATCGACTGGATGATCGGCTCCAGCCAGACCGACATCGATGGAGTCAGAACCGACGGCAGCCGCGTCCCCGTGTTCCGCAAAGGCGAGTGGGCGTAAGCGAGGATCTCCCTCTCCCCCCAAGCGGGGCGAGGGTCGGGGTGAGGGGCCTCTCCGCAAATACGATGGTAGCGATGTGCGCGGAGGCTCCCCCTCACCCGAAATTCAAGCGAAGCTTGAATTTCGACCTCTCCCGCAAGCGGGGCGAGGTGAACTACACGCCGTCGAGGATGATCACCGTCGGAGTCGATGGCAGCGTGTCGCGCGAAATCTTAAGCGTCCGCTCGCTGCGCTGGTCGATCTCGAACTGCTGGCCGATCAGGCGCATGAATTCGTCGAGCGGGGTGGCGAAGCGGTGCATCGGCAGCACCACGGCGGCGCGCAGCCGCTTGGTGATTTCGGAGACGCCGGAAAGCGACATGGTGAAGGTGCCGTCGATCGGCACCATCACGATGTCGAGCCGGCCGATGGCCGCGAAATGGCTCTCGTCGAGCTTGTGGTGCAAATGGCCGAGATGGCCGATGCAGAGGCCGGCGACCTCGAAGATGAAGATCGAGTTGCCGTCCTTGATCATCTCGCCGCCGGAGTCCTCGCCATAGGTGCGGCGGATGTCGGTGGTGACATTGCGGACGAAGACATCGCCGATCCGCATCGCATAATGGGCGGGCTGACCGTTCTCGCCCCAGCCTTGCAGCACATGCGGGATCTTCGGATCGGGAAACAGCGTGTAATGCGTGCTATGCGCCCGGTTCATGGTGATGACATCAGGCAGGCGGCCGGTGCGGTAGGCACCATTGTAGTCGGTCGCGATCCGGATGCCGCCGGGGGTATCGATGTAGTAGGTGGAGTGCCCGGCATAGGTGATCCCGACCTCGTCGGCCTTGGCGACGCGGCGCAGGCTGACCGGCGTGGCGCGCGGCGGTGCATTGGCCATCGCCAGGCATTCGCTGCGCTGGGCGTCCTGCCCATGGGCCGCGATGCTGAGGAAGCCGAGCAGGGCAAGGGCGGCGAGGATCGATCGCAACATGGGCAAGGTCCGTCGGCGGTGACGTCCTCGCTACTCTACCGTCGAAACCGGCTGCCGTCATGCCGGCTTGGTCGCATCGCCCCGCGTCACATTTGCAACGCGCGCATGAACAGAGGCCGACGCTCATTCCCGCCGCGGGCTGATCTTCCAGGTCGTGGCGAGCACTACCAGCGTCATGGCGCCGGTGATGACGGCCGCGATCGGCATGGCCAGCGCGAGCGCCGATGTCGCCGCCCAGCCGATCGAGCAGAAGGCTTCCGCGAAGGTGGCGACACGCGAGGAGGTCTGGCGGCGGCGAAACTGGCTGCGCTTGGCCTGCACGCGGAACCAGAGCTGGATCGTGGCGGCCGAGATCGTGGCGATGGTCACGCCGAGCGCGGTGACAGCCGCCTGCAGCACCGAGGCGAACGCCAGTGCGATGACGAACGGCGCAACCACCAGCGCGATCGAAAGCAGCACGACCTCGATCTTGGCGCGGATCACCTGCGAGGGCGACAGCGGCGCGGTCGCGACCAGTTCGGCCGCGTCTTCGCCCGATATCGTCAGCCAGGCGAGGCCGCCGGCAAGCTGGCCCGCTGCCATCACGATAACGGGCGTGATCAGCGTCAGGCCGGCGGAGCCATCGGCAAAGCTCCGCCACAGCATCAGCGCCGGCGGTGCCAGGTAGAGCAGTTGCATCAGGCTCTGCGACAGCAGCCAGGGGTCGCGCCGCAGCAGCATGAACTCTTTCCAGCGCAGCGCCTGCTGGCGCGAGCCGCGCTGGAATGTTCGCAGCTTGGCCTTTCGGCTGGCCATCGCCGGGTTCGCCGAGATGCTGATGATGGCGTCGGCAAAGCGCGGCGAGAATGCCACGATCACGACGCCGAGCAGCATCAGGCTGAAGACGAGCAGGAGCGAGAGCGCCTCGCCGTCGCCGAGCATGGCGCGGGCCGGCCACCACAGCATGCTGCCGGCATCAGGCGCGAAGCCAGCCACGGTATCGGAGGTCAGGACGGCGAAACGCGAGAGCGTGCCGTAAGAGAGGATCGCGGCGATCTGCAGCGCGATGACGAAACCGGCGCCGATGATCGCGGCCAGCACCTGCGCTACCAGGCGGGTGCGGCGCGGGCCGATCAGGTGGAACAGCGCCACCGTGAGGGCGGTGGCGACCGCCGCGGCCGAAAGACCGATCGCGATGACGACGCCGAACGCGGCGAGCCAGCGCGGTCCGCCGCTGACCACCAGCACATCGAGGAAGGGCGTCGAGAACAACAGCGCCATGCCGGTGACCTGCAGTGCGATGGCGGCAATGCGGACCGAGAAGATATTGGTGAGCCGGACCGGCGAGGACATGATCAAATCGAGGTCGGCGCGGGCGTAAAATACCCGCGTCACCGATTCGACCGCCTGCGAGAGGATGAGCGCCCAGGCGAGGAAGATCGTCGACGACATCACGATCAGCGCGGACTTGTCGAGCGGCAGCGTCAGGTTGGCAAAACGGCCGACCACCGCATAGGCCGGCAAATGCAGGATGGCGGCGAAAATGACGAGGCCGATCACCGCGCGTTTGCGGCGGCCCTGTCGGCCGGTCATCATCGCCAGCCATTCGCGCCAGGCGAGGCGGATTTCGTGCCGGGCGAACCAGGTGAGGTCGGTCGCCGAACTCATGCGGCGGCCGCCTCGGTCTCGACCAGGGCGATAAAGGCGTCTTCGAGGCTGGTGTCGTTGCGGCCGTTGCGCTGGCGCAGTTCCGCGAGCGTGCCTTCGGCCACGAGCCTGCCCTTGGCGATGACGCCGATGCGGTCGGCCATGCGCTCGGCGACTTCAAGGATGTGCGTGGTCATGATCACGGTGGAGCCGGCGCGCACGCGCTCCTGCAACAGGCCCTTGACGTGGCGGGCGGAGAGCGCGTCGAGGCCGGTCAACGGCTCGTCGAGGATGATCAGGCGCGGGTCGTGGACCAGCGCGCCGGCGAGCGCCACCTTCTGGCGCATGCCTTTGGAGAATCCCTCGCAGCGCTCGTGCAGATGCGGCTCGAGCCCGAGCGAGACGAGGAGGTCCTGGGCTGAGCGTTCGGAAAGGCGGGGATCGATGCCCCAGAGGCCGGCGACGAATTCGAGATATTCGAGGGGGGTGAGCTTGTCGTAGATCATCGGCTCATCCGACACCCAGGCCAGGATCTGCTTGGCGGCGATCGGATCGGACAGGGCATCGATGCCGAAGATCGATACCGAGCCGGCGTCGGGCTTGAGCAGGCCGGCGACCATTCGCAGCGTCGTGGTCTTGCCGGCGCCGTTCGGCCCGAGCAGCGCGTAGAACTCGCCGGGGCGCACGGTGAGATCGAGCGCGTCGACCGCCGGCCGGTCGAAACGCTTGGTTAACCCTCGCACTCCGAGTGCTGGCGCATCTGATGGCATGATGTGGGGACGGTCCAGGTTGATGTCTGGTTGCGGACCATGGGCCGAAAAGCGTTTCGGCGCGGTGAATCGCAGGCCGCAAATCGCGGGCAATGCGCGGGAACGTTCGGCTGCGGCATTTCTGCGCAATTATGCCAGAGGGCAGGCGCAGCGCTTTGTTGACTCTGGTTCCTGCTTTGCGCTCAAATCGCCGCCGGACATAGACAGCTTCCAGCGCTCCCGAAAAGAGGGGGCGGAAGCGGGATGCAACGAGCGGTCGCCAAGAATTGCCGTGCATCGGGGAGGGAAGGCGATGCTGGACTTTGTTCAGCAGCTCGTGAGCGGCGTTGCGCTTGGCTGCGTCTACGGCCTGATCGCGCTCGGCTTCGTGCTCGTTTACAAGGCAACCGAGGTCGTCAATTTCGCCCAGGGCGACCTGATGATGCTGGGCGGCTTCTTCGCCTTCACCTTCATCGGCATGCTCGGCCTCAATTACTGGATCGGCTTTGCCGGCGCGGTGGCGGCGATGGCGCTGTTCGGCATGCTGGCGGAGCGGGTGGTGGTGCGGCCGATCCTCGGCTATCCGCAGTTCTCCGTCATCATGGCGACCATCGGGCTCGGCTATTTCCTGCGCTCGGTCGCCGGCATCATCTGGGGGACAGACGACTTCAAGATCGAGACGCCGTTCAGCCAGGGCGTCCTGCGCATCGGCAGCCTCGTGCTGGCCTACGACAAGCTGTCGGTGATCGCGGCGACGATCATCCTGTGTGCGCTGCTCTATCTGTTCTTCAACCGCACCACGCTTGGCACCGCGATGCGGGCGAGCTCGGAGAACATGCTGGCCGCCTATTACATGGGCATCCCGGTCAAGCGCGTGGTTTCGATCGTATGGGCGATCTCGGCGGCGGTCGCCACCTGCGCCGGCGTGCTGCTGGCGCCGATTACGTTCATTCACTCCAATGTCGGCCTAGTGCTGGGATTGAAGGCGTTTCCGGCCGCCGTCCTCGGCGGCTTCGGATCGATCCCTGGCGCTGTGGTCGGCGGCGTGCTGATCGGTGTGATCGAGAGCATGGCCGGCTTCTATCTGCCCCAAGGCTGGAAGGACGTCGCACCCTATATCGTGCTGCTCGCGGTGCTGCTGCTGAAGCCCGAAGGCCTGTTCGGCCTTCACGTGCGCAAGAAGGTTTGAGCAGCATGCGGTTCCTGTTCAAGACCGACTACGAAGACGACATCAAACTGTTCCCGCATTCGGGTTACATCTTCTCCTATGGCCTGTTGCTGGCGTTGCTCTTGATCGCGCCGCACGTGCTCTCGAGCTATCTGATGAGCCAGCTCGTCTTCGTCTGCATTTATGCGACCGTCGGCGTGGGGCTGTTGATCCTGACCGGCTTCACCGGGCAAGCCTCGCTTGGGCACGCGGCGTTTCTCGCGATCGGCGCCTACACCGCTGCCTATCTGCAGCAGTACAACGTGCCCTTTCCGGTCTATTTCCTGGCCGCCGGGCTGCTCACCGGCGTGGTCGGCGCGCTCGTCGGATTTCCGGCGCTGCGGCTGCAGGGCATCTATCTCGTCATTGCCACCATCTCCTTTGCCTTCATCGTCGAGGAGATCCTGGCGCGCTGGGAGAGCGTGACCCATGGCAATGAGGGCATGCGGGTCAAGACACTCTATTTTTTGGGCACCGCAGTGCCGCGCGACGGGCCGACCTTCTATTATCTCTGCCTTGCGGTGCTGGTGCTAACTATCGTCGGCTCGCTGAACCTTTTGCGCTCGCCGACCGGCCGCGCCTTCGTCGCGATCCGCGACAGCGAGACGGCGGCGCGCAGCATGGGCATCAACGTCTCGCTCTACAAGGTGAAGTCTTTTGCCATCAGCGCCGCCATCACCGGCTTTGCCGGCGTGCTGTTCGCGCACAAGCTCTCGTTCATCAGCCCGGAGATGTTCACGCTGCAGCTCTCGATCGAGTTCATCATCGTGATTCTGATCGGCGGCACCTTCAGCCTGCACGGCGCGGTGCTGGGCGCGATCTTCCTTGTCATGATCGATCCGTTCCTGACCTATCTGAAAGACGACATGCCCGGCGTGATCGCAGGCCTTGCTGCGACGCTTGGCGCCGGCCAGGAGCGCGCCGCGCATATCCAGAACTCAGTCGCCGCGTTTGCCTCCGCCAATGGCCTGAAGGGCGCGATCTACGGCATCATCATCGTGCTGTTCGTGCTGTTCGAACCGCTCGGTCTTTACGGCCGCTGGCTGAAGATCAAGCTCTTCTTCCAGCTCTTCCCGCTCTACAAGCGCGCCACCTTCAAGCGGCAGAAGATCTATGTGAAGTCGGAGCGGAACCGATGAGCTATTTCCGCGCCGAGAATCTCTCGCTTCACTTCGGCGGCCTCAAGGCGGTCGATGCCGTAAGCTTCGCGGTCGAGAAGGGCGAGATCCTCTCGATCATCGGGCCAAACGGCGCGGGAAAGAGCTCGATCTTCAACCTGATCTCGCGGATCTATCCGCCCACCTCCGGAAAGATCTTCTTCGAGGATCAGGACATCACCGAGCAGCCGGCCTACGACATCGCCAAGCTCGGCATCGCCCGCACCTTCCAGAACATCGAACTGTTCGAGAATGCGACGGTGCTTTCCAATCTGCTGGTCGGCCGTCATCGTCATTCCACCACGCAGCTCTGGCAGGAGCTATTGTTCCTGCCGAGCGTGCGCGCGAGTGAGAAGGTGCATCGCCGCCGCGTCGAACAGGTGATCGAATTCCTCGATCTCGAGCCCTATCGCGACAAGCTGATCTCCGGATTGCCGTACGGCGTGCGCAAGGTAATCGAACTCGCTCGTGCGCTGTGCTCGGAGCCCAAGCTGATCCTGCTGGACGAGCCATCGTCAGGACTGAACGTGGAAGAGACCGACGACATGTCGTTCTGGATCCGCGACATGAGATCCGAACTCGGCATCACCGTGCTGATGGTCGAGCACGACATGACATTGGTGAACCGTGTCTCCGATCGCGTCATCGCGCTGAACTACGGCCGCGTGCTGGCGATGGGTTCGCCTGCGGACGTGCAGCAGCATCCCGACGTCGTCGCGGCCTATCTCGGAGCATGACGCCATGATCGCCTCCGTCACGCCCGAGACCATCCTGAAGCTCAGCAACGTCGAGAGCTATTACGGGCCGATCATGGCGATCCGCGGCATCAGCCTGGAAGTGCCCCGCGGCAGGATCGTCACGCTGCTAGGGGCGAATGGTGCCGGCAAGACCACGGTGCTGAAGACGATTTCCGGCATCCTCGATCCGCAGAAGGGCTCGATCGAATTCTTGGGGAGGCCGATCCAGCGCATGGAGGCCGACAAGATCGTGCGGCTGGGTTTGAGCCACGTGCCGGAAGGGCGGGAGGTGTTTCCGTTCCTGTCGGTGCGCGAGAACCTGATGATGGGCGCCTATCCGCGCACGGACCGCGACGGCGTGGCCGACGATCTGGAGCGCGTCTACAGCTATTTCCCGCGGCTGAAAGAGCGCATTGATCAGCCGGCCGGCCAGCTCTCCGGCGGCGAGCAGCAGATGCTTGCGATCGGGCGGGCATTGATGAACCGGCCGACGCTGCTGCTGCTCGATGAGCCATCGCTCGGTTTGTCGCCGATCCTGGTGAAGGAGATCTTCACCATCATCCGCCGGGTCAATGAAGAGCAGGGCATGTCGATCCTCCTGGTCGAACAGAACGCCAAGGTCGCGCTGGAGACGGCGCATTATGGCTATGTGCTGGAGATCGGCCGTATCGTGATGAACGACACCTGCGAGCGGTTGATGCATTCAAAGGATATCCAGGAGTTCTATCTCGGCGCCAAGGAGACGGGTGCGCGGGGGGAGCGACGTTGGAAAAAGAAGAAAACATGGCGTTGAGAGGGACTTGGCGGTAAATTGAAGGCCTGTCGCGGAAAGATCGGCGCAAAAGCCGGCGGTCGCGACAGGCGACGAGAGGAGGGAACGGGCATGGCCGGACCGGCGGTGCTGACGGTCGCCGACACGATCGCGAAAAGTTTTCTGCTGGCGGTGGAGACGCGCGGCGACAGGCCCGCGATCCGCGAGAAGAAATTCGGCATCTGGCAGCCGACAAGCTGGCGCGAGTGGCTGCAGATCTCCAAGGACATCGCCTACGGCTTGCATGCCATCGGCTTTCGCCCCGGCGATGTCGCCTCCATCATCGCAAACGCGGTGCCGGAATGGGTCTATGCCGATATGGGCATCCTCTGCGCCGGGGGCGTTTCGTCCGGCATCTACCCGACGGACTCGCCGGCCCAGGTCGAATATCTCATCAATGATTCCCGTACCCGCGTGGTCTTCGCCGAAGACGAGGAGCAGCTCGACAAGCTGCTCGCCTGCCGCGCGCGCTGCCCGACATTGGAGCGGATCGTCGTCTTCGACATGGAGGGCCTGAGCGGCTTCTCCGATCCGATGGTGATGTCGCTTGCCGAATTCACCGCGCTGGGCCGCAATCATGCGCAGGACAATGAGGCGCTGTGGGACGAGATGATCGCAAGCCGGACCAGCAGCGATCTTGCGATCCTCGTCTACACCTCCGGCACCACAGGCCCGCCGAAGGGCGCGATGCACGCCAACCGCAGCGTGACGCATCAGATGCGCCACGCCAATGACCTCTACCCGTCGACCGATCACGAGGAGCGGCTGGTGTTCCTGCCGCTGTGTCACGTCGCCGAGCGCGTCGGCGGCTACTACGTCTCGGTCGCGCTCGGATCGGTGATGAATTTCGCCGAAAGCCCCGAAACCGTGCCGGACAATCTGCGCGAAGTGCAACCGACCGCCTTCCTCGCCGTGCCCAGGGTGTGGGAGAAAATGTATTCGGGCATCACCATCGCGCTGAAGGATGCGACCCCGTTCCAGAACTGGGTCTATCGCCGCGCGATGGCGGCCGGCTATCGCATGACCGACTATCGGCTCGAAGGCGAGACGCCGCCGCTGCCGCTGCGCTTTGCCAACCAACTGGCCTATTGGCTGGTGTTCCGCAACATCCGCCGCATGCTCGGGCTCGACCGCTGCCGGATAGCGCTCACCGGCGCCGCGCCGATCGCGCCCGACCTGATCCGCTGGTATCTCGCGCTCGGCATCGACATGCGCGAGGTCTATGGCCAGACCGAGAATTGCGGCGTTGCCACCATCATGCCGACCGAGCGCATCAAGCTCGGCTCAGTCGGCAAGGCCGCGCCCTGGGGCGAGGTGATGACCTGCCCGAAGGGCGAGATCCTGATCCGAGGCGAATTCCTGTTCATGGGTTATCTTAACCAGCCCGAGAAGACCGCCGAGACTATCGACGCCAGAGGCTGGCTGCATACCGGCGATGTCGGCACCATCGACAATGAAGGCTACGTCAAGATTACGGACCGGATGAAGGACATCATCATCACCTCCGGCGGCAAGAACGTCACGCCCTCGGAAATCGAGAACCAGCTCAAATTCTCGCCCTATGTTTCGGATGCGGTGGTGATCGGCGACAAACGGCCGTACCTCACCTGCCTCGTGATGATCGACCAGGAGAATGTCGAGAAATACGCCCAGGATCACGACATCCCCTTCACCAATTACGCGAGCCTATGCCGCGCGCGGGAGATTCAGGACCTGATCCACCGCGAGATCGAGGCCGTGAATGCCAATTTCGCCCGCGTGGAGACCATCAAGAAATTCTATCTGATCGAGCGCCAGCTCACGCCCGAGGATGAGGAATTGACGCCGACAATGAAGCTGAAGCGCAGCTTCGTGAACAAACGCTATGCCGCCGAGATCGAGGCGATGTACGGCGAGCGCGCGGTCGCCTAGGCACGGCTTATTACTCCCTCTCCCCGTTCTTACGGGGAGAGGGTCGGGGTGAGGGGCTCTATCCGCGAAGACGGTGACAGACGGATTCGCAGAAGCTCCCCCTCACCCGAAATTCAAGCTGCGCTTGAATTTCGACCTCTCCCCGCAAGCGGGGCGAGGTGAAGAAAAGGCGAGGGAGCCCAAACAGGCCCGGTCCTTCGCTCGATATGGGCCATGGAGAGGAGGATCATTATGTCGAAAGCGTTCAAGGCATTGGGCCTTGCGGTGGGTGCGCTGGCGCTGACCCACCTGCCGGCGTCAGCGCAAACCAAGGTCACCAATGAAGGCATCTCGGCGAACGAGATCGTCATCGGCACCCATCAGGATTTGTCCGGGCCGATCAAGGTCTGGGGTGTGCCGGTCTCCAACGGCATGAAGATGGCGGTGGAGGAGATCAACGCGAGCGGCGGTATCAACGGCCGCAAGATCAGGATGATCCTCGAGGACAATGGCTACGACCCGAAGAAAGCCGTGCTGGCCTCGCAGAAGATGGTCGAACGCGATAAGATCTTCGCGATGATCGGCCCGATGGGGTCGCCGACCGTGTTGGCCGCGCAGGATGTACTGTTCGACGCCGGGGTGCTCCAGCTCTTCCCGCTGACGGCGGCCGAATTCACCTTCAAGTTCGATCCGAGCAAGCCGCAGGAGCGGCTGAAGTTCAACAACCTGCTGCCTTATGTCGAGAGCACGCGCGCCGCGCTCAAATACATGGTGGAGGAGAAGAACCCGAAGAAGCCCTGCATCATGCATCAGGATGACGAGTACGGCAAAAACGTGCTCGACGGCTTCACCCAGCAGCTCGCAGCGATGAAGCTGCAGCCGGCCTCGATCACAAGCTACAAGCGCGGCGCCTCCGACTTCAGCGCCCAGGTCGCCAAGATGAAGGCTGATGGCTGCGACCTTGTCGTGCTCGGCACCGTAATCCGCGAGACCATCGGCGCGATGAACGAAGCCAGGAAGCTCGGCTGGGAGGTGACCTTCCTCGGCGCGACGCCGACCAACGTGCTCGAAGTGCCGGCGCTCGGCAAGGAAGCGGTGGAGGGCCTCTATGCGGCGTCCGGGTTCGAGATCCCCTATGAGGACACCGCCAAGGGCAAGGTGAAGGACTGGCTTATCAACTATAAGAAGATGTTCGGCACCGACGCCAACACGCAGGCGATCATCGGCTACAACGCGGTGATGACGTTTGCCTTCTATGCGCAGAAGGCGGGCAAGGATCTGACCGGCCAGAAAATGCTGGATTCGCTGGAGTCGGGCGAAAAGTTTCTCGACATCTTCAATTCGCCGCCGACCAAGTTCTCCAGGAACGACCACCTCGCCAACACCATCACGCAGGTGCAGCAGATCAAGAACGGCCGCTGGGTGCTGACGAAGGACAGCCTGTCGTTTTGAGTATCGCTGTCATTGCGAGCGGAGCGAAGCAATCCATGCTGCCACGAGCGGAGAGATGGATTGCTTCGTCGCTCCGCTCCTCGCAATGACGGTTGGTTAGTCCGCGGGATAACGCAACGCCGCCTCGGCCACCAGCGGCATGTCGGCATAGCGCCGGACGCCCGCTTCATCGACCACGAAAGTCGGCCGGTAGTTCCTGACGTCGGTATCGGCCACCATCATCATGCGGCGGTTGTCCAGCGTCAGCCACTGGCCATCGAGCCGGGCCGCGGCCACGGCATGATCCTCGCCGCGGAGCGTGTCATGCATGATGACGATTCGCAGGTCCTCCGGCGCCATGCCGGCCAGACGCAGCGCGACGAATTTGGCGATGGCATAGTCCTCGCAATCGCCGGTGCCGTTCGCAAAGGTCATCAGCGGCGAAGCCCAGACGTCGATCGCGCCATATTGCACGAGATCGTCCGCGGGCCTGATCGCGAGATTGACGGCGCGGTTGACTTCACCGAGCCGGGCGCGGCCCTCTGTGGCCTTCGCGCCGTCGATAACGGCCAGGAATTTCAGCGCGGCCGGCGAGACGCAGCTCTCGCGGTCGCCCTCGCACAGCGCAAGCTGCACCAGATCATCGGCGAGCCGGCGCTGCAGGCTGAGCCATTTGTCGCGCAATCCGCCTTCCGAGAGGATGGCTGTCGCGCGCCCGAACGGCTCGATCGATTTCTTGATCAGGACCGCGCCCCCCGGCGACAGCAGCGTCCCCGCGCTGACCTCTGCCACCGGTGCAAGCCAAAGCAGAGCAAAGGCGAACATGAGCGCGCGCAGCGCGCCCGCGTAACCGAACATTCCCATCTGACACCCCTGTCCGGGCCTCGGCGGCGTTTCGCCAGCGCGTGACCAGATCGTTTCGTGGGAAGAGGATCGTGCGAGAGCGCTTGCGATCTGTTTAAGGAGATGCGGACGAGCGGGAGAAATGCGGAAGACGCTGAAGCCGGCCTCGCCAAAGCGTCGAAAATTTTATCGATCTTGCCAACCTCGGCGGTCGAACCTTTTCGGGGGTAATGATGTCTTATCCTTGATGTTGGCTTAATAGGCGCGCGTCCGCAGGCGGGGCTGGCGCAACAGCATCTAAAGTCGTCGGACGCATCAGGCGGCCGGTCTTTCTGAACATATGACTAACGGGGCAGCTTTTCCCTTGATCCGTAATCTACATCACATTGGGCGCCCGAACGTCGGTGTACGTTGCTCAGGTTGGGCGGATGGCCAGCAGTCGGAAATATCCTTCCTTCGAAATAAGTAATTGAATTCACTAAAATTTTCTGCAAATTGAAATGGGGCTCCATGCGTTCTTCTTGCACCAGCACGCGCCGGATCAAATCCGCTTCGCGCCAGGCTGGACGAAGGCTTCCCGACGACGCTGCCGATGGGTCTCGCACTCGGTGTGCGTGCTTTCGCGTGGTTTCTCCTAATGATATGTGTAGGTTTGGCTAAGGAAATTTACATTTTTATTAACTATTTCTGGTGGGGGCATTGAAGTACGACGACACAGTTGCGTCGAGTGGGCTGGGGTTTCTTTCCAACGCGCATATCGATCTTGATTCATTTTCGTTCCGCGCTGGCCACGCGGACAGCTTTACTGTTCCTGACGCGCATCTTCTGTTCTCCGGCAACTTCCACAAATCCGGCAACGATCTCGTCATCACCGACGAGCTGCATCGCGTCGTGGTGCCGAACTACTTCCACGGCGACAAGCACCCGATGCTGGTTTCCCCCGAGGGCGCGTCGCTGGATCCGAAGGTCGTCGACGCGCTGACCGGGCACACGGTTTACGCGCAGGCGGGAGCGCCGCCGGCGGCAGAGCTGGTCGGCCATATCGCCAAGATGACCGGCAGTGCCAGCGTGGTGCGCAGCGGCGTCACCGTCGAACTGCATAATGGCGAAGCGGTCTATCAGAGCGACGTGGTGCAGACCGGCAGCGACTCTACGCTCGGCCTCGTCCTGAAGGACGGCACCACGTTCAACCTCAACGCCAATGCGCGGTTGATGCTGAACGAGCTCACCTATGACGCCAGCAGCAATTCGAACTCGTCGCTGATCACGCTGGTGCAGGGCGCCGCCAGCTTCGTCGCCGGCCAGGTCGCCAGGAGCGGCGACATGAAAGTCGCGACCCCGATCGCGACCATGGGGATCCGCGGCACCGCTGTCATCCTCGACATCTCCTCGGTCGACGGCACGGTGAAGATCTCCGTCGTCGATCAGCAGGACAACCAGGTCCATGCTGTCCAGGTCTTCAACACGCGCGGCGTTCTGATCGGCACGGTGACCAGCAATGGCAGCATCCTGACGCTGACGCCGACTGCGGCTTTCGAGCTGATCGCGCGGGAAAGCGCCAAGACGCTAGCGGAGATCGCGCAGGAATTCGCGACCTTCCAGGCGGTGCTCAATACCTACGAGATCCAGAAGGCGATCGACCCGAACCTGCCGCAGCACACCGAGAACAACGCCAATCCGCAGACGAAATTTGCGCACCTTGGCAGCTCGACCTCGCCCAATTCGCCGGCAACCGAATTCCGCTCGGCGCTCAACACCACCATCAACAGCAGCAACATCGGCTCCACCAAGACCTTTTCCGTCCTGATGGATACGGGCAACGGAACCGGCGCGGGCGGTCCATCAAATCAGGCATTGTTTGATCAGGGCCTTCCGGGGCAGCAGAACAACCAGCCCACCCAGCCCATCGGGTCGCAGCCGTCGATCCCGTTCGTCGTCAATCCGCCAACGGTCACCAGGATCTCCACCACCAGCACTGGCGATCATTTCGGGCCGGTGATGAGCGCCGACGGGCAGTTCGTCACTTATGATCCTGACGGCGTCATCTATCTGTTCGACCGCGCGACCGGCGTCACCATCGTGATCTCGCCCCCCGGGAGCATCTATGGTTCGCCGACCATCAGCTCGGATGGCCACTCCGTCGTCTATCAAAGCTCCAGCGGCGTCATCTTCCTCTACAACAACGATCCGTCTTCGGCGCAGTACCACACGACGATACAGATCGGCGTGGGCACCTCGCCTGCGGTCAGCGGCGACGGCAGCAGGATCGCGGTCGAGAACGGCGGCAATATCATCGTCTACGATCGGCAGGGACACGTCCTCACCACGATCACGCCCGCCGATGCCGGCGCCGGCGGATCATTGCTGAAGCCGGCGATCAGCGCCGACGGCCATGTGGTTGCGTTCTGGGGTGCCGATCCCGAAGGCAGCTCGGGCCATCTCTACGTCTATGATAGGTCGACCGGGGTCATCAGCACGATCGCGGACACCGCGCAGGGGGTCGGCGCGAGCGCAGCCTCGCTCAGCGCCGACGGCCGCTATGTCGTCTATCAAAGCGCCGATGCGAACGGGCACTCGGAAATCTACCTCTACGACCTGCAGACCCACCAGATCGTCTTCCAGACTTCGAACCCGGGCGGCAGCAGCTACAACCCCGTCATCAGCCCCGACGGCCATTTCATCATCTTCGCGAGCGATGCCGCGCTGACGTCGAACGACCACAATTCGGTTGCCGATACCTATGTGGTCAATCTCACCGATCCCGCCCATCCGAAGATCATGCTGGTGTCGACCGCGGCCGATGGGGCGTCCGGTAACGCTGCCTCCAACCTCGGCGCAACCATCAGCGCCGGCGGCCTGTTCATCGCCTTCGGCAGTAACGCGTCGAACCTTTCCACCGCGGACGGGCCTGGCGGCGATATTTTCGTGGTCGATCCGAGTTCGGGCCGCAACGCGATCGTCGAGCAGACCGCCAACTCGGGGTCGGTCCTGACGACAAGCGGAAAATTCGGCATCACCGGGGGAATCAACGACGTCTCGATCTCCGTCACCGACGCGGCGGGCAATCCGACCGGTCTGCTGCACGCGAGCTTCAGCGCCGACGGCAACTTCGTGAACTGGACGTTCGCCGAGAACAAATCGGATTTTGGCGCGCTGGTCTATGGCGACACGGCGACCCAGCAATTCCTGATCAAGCTTACCTATAATGGGGGCACGACGACCATCCCGATCACGATCGGCGTCCACAATGCCGTTCCGCCGACCATCCCGGTGGCGGACACACCTCCGGTCGTTCACGACGCCACGCTCGCGGTGTCCGAGGGCGGCGTCGTGGTGCTGACGCCGGCGAACATCAACGTCACCGACCTCGACGATTCCAGCTTCACCTTCACGGTCACCAATGTCACGCATGGCAAGTTCCAGGTGTGGGGTGGCGAAGGCTGGATCAATACCGCCAGCTTCACATCGGCCGATCTCGCCGCAGGCCACGTCCGCTTCGTTCACGACGGCTGCGAGGCCGCGCCGACGTTCTCGATCCAGGCTAGCGACGGAGAACTGCTCTCCAATGTGAAGGCGGGCAGCATTGCCTTCACCAATGTCAACGATGCGCCGATGTTGGCGGCCGGAACGGTGACGAGCGGCGTGATCAACGTGGCCGTCGCAAACGGCGGGTATGACCATGTCAGCCCGGAGGTTGCCGCGAAACTTCTGGGGTCGGGCCTGATCAAGGACCTTCCCGGAGCGCAGGGTGGAGCGCATGGTTATGGCGAGGTCGCGCTCGACCCCGGCGATGACAATTCCTCCGGCGCGATCGACATCACCACGGTGTTCGGCGAGCAAGGCATCAATTTCTTCGGCCATCACTACACCTCGCTCTACATCAACAATAACGGCAACATCACCTTCCGCTCGCCGACCGACGCCTATACGCCCAGCATGATCGACGCGGGCCTGAACAATCCGATCATTGCGGTGTTCTGGGCCGACGTCGATACCCGCGGCCATGGCAGCGTCTATTACGATCTCGACGCGGCCGACGGCGTCATGACCATCACCTGGGATGATGTCGGCTATTTCGATCAGAGAACGGACAAGCTGAATTCGTTCCAGCTCGTTCTGATCAGCCAAGGCAACGGCAATTTCGACATCCAGTATCGCTACGGCGATATCGATTGGACCACGGGTGACGCCAGCGGCGGTTCCGACGGCCTTGGCGGCACCCCGGCGCGCGCCGGTTATTCGGCCGGCGACGGCAAGCATTATTACGAGTTGCCGCAATCCGGAAACCAGGACGCGCTGCTCACCCTTCCGACCACCGACGGCAATACCGGCATCGACGGCGTCGATCAGTTCGAGGTGCACAACGGCGAGGTGGGTCTCACCGCGACCGGCACGATCAATTTCGCCGATCCCGACCTCAACGATGTCCATACCGCCACCAGCAGCTATACCGGCAGCGGCACTGCGCTGGGAACGCTGACGCTGGTCAAGCTATCCGATATCGGCGGTGTCGGCGGGCAATTCGTCTGGACCTACACCGCCGATCCCGCCGCCGTGCGGCAGGCGCTCGACGGCTTACCGGGTCATAGCAAGGTCGAGACCTTCAACGTCGTGATCAGCGACGGTCACGGCGGCACGCTCACCCAAACCGTATCCGTCACGCTGAACGAGATCGGCAACCACGCGCCGGTGGTCTCGGGCGTTGTCACGGGATCAGTGACGGAAGATGGCAGCCAAAGCACGCTCAACGCGCTCGCCAACGCGTCCGATTCCGACCAGGATACGCTCACGGTTGTGAACGTTCCGACGCAGTTGCCGGCGGGCGTGTGCTACAATGCGGCCACGCATTCCTTCACGCTCGATCCGAGCGTTGCCGCCTACCAGCATCTGGCTCAAGGTGAGCACGCAACGGTGACGGTCAACTATGGCGTATCCGACGGCCACGCCACCACGCCGGCCTCGGTGTCGTGGACGATCACCGGCACCGACGATGCGCCGGTCGCAACGCCGGTGACATTGGCGAGCGGCACCGAAGACGCATCCTACGTGATCCATGCCTCCGATCTTCTGGCTGGCATGAGCGATGTCGACAGCCAGTCGCTCTCGATCACCGGCCTCAGTATTGCGAGCGGCGGCGGCAGTCTCGTCGACAATCACAACGGCACGTGGACCTACACGCCGGCCCCGGGTTATGCCGGCCCGGTCAGCTTCACCTACACCGCTTCCGATGGCTCTCTGAGCGCGAGCTCGACGGCGAACTTGACGCTGGACTACGAGACCGCGGTCGCCCCGATGCTGACGGTCGGCCCGAACGGCACGTTCGATCAGGTCGAGGGACCGGAGCACACCCCGATCATCGTCCCGATCGCCGTTTCCATTGCCGGCGACACCCATCCCGACGAGACCTATGTCACGATATCGGGCGCGCCGGTCGGATCGATCTTCAATCACGGCGTCTACAACGCCGTCGACGATACGTGGCGGATCGACGCCGCCGACCTCGGCGGCAACCTGACCCTCGCCACGCCGCCGGACTATTGCGGAAGATTCTCGCTGACCGTGACGGCCACCAGCGTCGTTCATGGCAGCCACACCTCCGCAACCACGCCGGCGCAGACCCAGGCCGTGGTCGTCGATCACGTCGATTCCGACCAGGTGGTGACGCCGGTTGCGGTCAGCGTGCACACGCCCAGCGGTTACGACTTCAGCTCGTTCTACGACGATCTGGCGGCGAGCCAGTTCGCTAGCACTGACGGCATTCATGCCTTCGTCGTCAACTTCGACAAAGGCATCACATTCGAGATGGTCGGAAGCGGTTACAGCTACGATCCGCAGACGAGCTCCTTCTCCAACATCATCAACGAAATCGATATTTTCCGCACAACAGACCCGGGCCAGGCCACGCCGGAGCACCTGTTGGTCAGCACCCATGGCTGGAACATCAACGTTCAGGCCGTCTTCAATCCCACCGGAGAAGGCGCTCCGTCCGGCGCCGGCCCGTCTGCCGGAACAGGCACGGTCGGCAACGTCTTCGGCGCTGTCGCTTTCAATTATGTCGGCAGCGTTGGCCCCGACGTGTTCCTGGCCAGCAATCATCCCGATGTCTTCAACGGCCTCGGCGGTCCGGCCGGCCCGAACGATCCGGGCAGCGACACTGTGGACTACTCGCACGCAAGCGGTCCCGTCAGCGTCAACCTGCTCACCGGTGCGACCTCCGGCACCGCGGCCGAAGGCGACATCTTCTCCTCGATCGAGAACCTGCGCGGCACCGCTTTCGACGACACGCTGATCGGCGACGGCCACAACAACATCCTCTCCGGTGGTGGCGGCAACGACACGCTGTTCGGTGGTAGCGGCAACGACACTTTCGTCTTCAAGCAGAATGCCATGGGCCACGCGACGATCGGCGATTTCACGCCGGGCCAGGACAAGATCGAGCTAGACTATGTCGCCTTCGATCCGAACTCTCAGGAGAGCTCTAACGCCTGGTTCCAGGATCACGTCGCGGCCGCGCCGAACGGCCATGACGTGCAGATCGACCTCGACGGCAACGATCACAACACCATCCTGCTGAAGAACGTCGCGCTGGCCCAACTGCACGCCAACGACTTCATCCTTCCGCCGGGCAGCGTCTGACCGAACCGGCCCGCACGCCTGGGTGCACCGCACCCGTGGAGAACTCCCGGCGTGATCAATCGACGCGGGCGTGATATCGAGACGGTATGAGGCGGCTGAAGGCATTGCGAAGGTGGTTCAAGCGGCGCTTCGGCTACGCGCGGCTCGCCTGCGTTGCGCTGTTGATCGGCTTTGCCGCGCTCAGGGTGCTCGATCCCCCGCCGATCGAGGAACTTCGGGTCAGGACGTTTGACGGTTTCCAGGTCGTCGAGCCCCGGGTCAAGACGATCAGGCCGGTCACCGTCGTCGATATCGACGAACAGAGCCTGTCCGAGCTCGGCCAGTTTCCCTGGCCGCGCACGCTGATCGCCGATCTCGTCACCAACCTGACCAAGCTTGGCGCGGTCGTGGTCGCCTTCGACATCGTGTTCTCCGAGCCTGATCGGCTCAATCCGGATGCCGCCGCCGACACGATCCGCAATCTCGACGAGGAGACCAGAGCGAAGCTGCGGGCGCTGCCAAGCAACGACCAGATCCTGGCGGAGGCGATGGGCAAGTCGCGCGTGGTGCTGGGCGCCTCCGGCCTGCCGTTCGTGGTCGCCGAATTCGACAAGTCGCTGCCGCTGACGCCGCTCGCCATGAAGGGCGAGGAGCCGCAGCCGTTCATGTTCGATTTCCCCGGCCTGCTGCGCAACGTCCCCGTGCTGGAAGGGGCCGCCGCCGGCCGCGGCCTGTTCACGATCAGGCCCGAGCGCGACGGCATCGTCCGCCGCGTGCCGATGATCATGCTGGCGCAAGGCGCGACCATGCCGTCACTGAGTTTCGAGGTGCTGCGGGTCGCGACCGGCTCCGGCACCGTGCTGGTCGATACCGACGAGGCCGGAATCAAGAGCCTCTCGCTCCGCGGCTTGCGGATTCCGACCGACCATAACGGCCAGCTCTGGGTGCATTTCGCCCAGGCTGACCCCTCGATCTACGTCTCGGCGGTCGACGTGCTGCACGGGCGGGTGCCGGCGGAGAGGATCCAGGGCAAGCTGGTCCTGATCGGCACCTCGTCGGTCGGGCTGAACGATATCAAGACCACGCCGGTCACGCCCGCGATGCCTGGCGTCGAGATTCATGCTCAGGTGCTGGAGAGCGCGCTAAGCGGAGCCAGCGTGTCGCAGCCGAACTACGGCATCGCGTTCGAGTTCGCGACCGCGCTGGTGTTCGGCCTGCTCGTGATTGCATTCGCCCCGCTGTTCGGGCCGATCACGCTGGTCGGCTTAGGTGCGGTGTTCGCGACCGCGCTGATAGGCACCTCCTGGTATTTCTACACGCAGCACCGCCTGCTGATCGATTTCACCTATCCCTTGATGTCGACCACGGCGATCTATCTCACGCTGATCTTCTCCAGCTTCGTCCGCGAGCAGCAGCAGCGGAAGCAGATCCGCGGCGCATTCGCCCAGTACATGTCGCCTGCGCTGGTCGAACAGCTCGCGCAATCGCCGGAGAAACTCGTGCTCGGCGGCGAGGAGCGCGAAATGACCATCATGTTCTCCGACGTCCGCGGTTTCACCACGATCTCGGAATCCTACAAGCACGATCCGCAGGGACTGACCGCCCTGATGAACCGCTTCCTGACGCCGCTCACCAATGCGATCCTCGCCCGCAAGGGAACGATCGACAAATATATGGGCGATGCGATCATGGCGTTCTGGAACGCGCCGCTTGACGACAAGGAGCACGAGATCAACGCCTGTGAGGCCGCGATCGACATGCTCGAGCGCATCAATGAGCTCAACAGGCTGCGCAAGGAGGAGGCCGACGCCGGCGGCCACGTCTACATCCCGCTCAATGTCGGCATCGGCCTCAACACCGGCGTCTGCGTGGTCGGCAATATGGGCTCCGACCTGCGCTTCGACTATTCGGTGCTCGGCGACAGCGTCAATCTCGCTTCGCGCTTGGAGGGACAGTCCAAGGAATACGGTTTTCCCATCATCGTGGGGTCGCAGACTGCACTCGCCGCGAAGGAGAAGTTCGCGATCCTCGAACTCGACTTCATCATGGTCAAGGGCAAGAAGGAGCCGGAGGTGATCTATGCGATTGCCGGCCGCGATGACATCGCGCAGTCCGGACGCTTCCAGCGCCTGCGCAATCTCACGATCGAGATGCTGGCCTGCTACCGCGGCCGCGACTGGCAAGGCGCGCTCGCCGCGATCGAGCGCGGCCGCAAGACCGACGAGGGCCATGCGCTGGAGCGTCTGTACAATCTCTACGAAGCCCGCATCCGCCATTTTCTCGAGAACCCGCCCCCGGAAGATTGGAACGGCGCGTTTGCGCTCTTGACGAAGTAGCGCGGGTGGGCAAAGCGAAGCGTGCCCACCATCACGGACACCGCATGAAATGGTGGGCACGCTGCGCTTTGCCCGCCCTACGACTCCGCGACGTCATTCCGGGGCGATGCGAAGCATCGAACCCGGAATCCATTTTTCCGCCATCGCCTGCGGTCCGGTGGATTCCGGGCTCGCGCTGCGCGCGCCCCGGAATGACAACGCTATCTACGGCAGAGTCACTCCAGCCCGATCTGCGTCAGGTCCTGAAACCAGTGCTGCGCCTGCACGAAGGTCTTCACCTTGGGCGAGAGCGCATGCGGGTTGGTGTCGTGCACCACCCACACCAGCACGGCGTCGTCGACGATCAGCGCATGCGCCTGCGCCAATAGCTCGTCCTGCTTGGTGGTGTCGAAGGTCTGCTTGGCCTCGTCGATCAGCGCATCGACCTTCGGGTTCTTGTAGCCGCCCCAGTTGACGCCGACAGGCGCGATCTGGCCGGAATGGAAGAAGCGGACGATCGCGTAGAGCGGGTCCGAGGTCACATAGGCGATGTTGTTGGCGGTGATGCCGGCGTTCATCTCGTCGGCTGCGCCCTTGCGCCAATGTGTATAGAGAGTCTCGAGCTCGACCACCTTGAAGTCGACGTCGATGCCGATCTCCTTGAAGCTCTGCTGCAGGAATTCGTTCATCGGCAGCGACAGCATCTGTCCGGTGCCGCCCTGGGCGATGATGAAGGTCGTCTTCAGCGGTTTCTCCTTGGAGTAACCGGCTTCCTGCACCAGCTTCTTGGCAGCGGCGAGATCATATTTGATGTCGAAGCTCGGCTTGCCGAACCATGGGCTCGACGGGTCCACCTGGCCCTTGGCAGGTTTTGCCAGTCCGTTCATCAGCCCGACCACGGCATCGCGATCGATCGCGAGGTTGAGCGCCTTGCGCAGGCGGATGTCGGTCCAGGGCGAGCCGGGCAATACGCTCAGATGATAGTTCCAGACATGCGGGGTGACGTTGTCGACGATCTTCATGCCGGCGGCCTTGAGCTGCGGCACGGCGTCCGGCGCCGGCGTCTCGATCAGGTCGACCTGGCCCGCGAGCAGCGCGTTGGTGCGGGTCAATGCTTCCGGCATCGGGATCAGCACCATCTTGTCGACCTTCGGAATGCGCTTCTTGTTCCAGTAATCGTCGTTCTTGGTGAGCTCGGCGAGTTCGCGCGGCACCAGCTTGGTCAATTTGAACGGGCCGGTGCCGGAGGGCTGGCTGGCGAACTTGTCCCAGTCTTTGCCGAGCTTTTCATATTGCGCGGGGCTCGAGACCAGGAACCAGAGCATCTGATAGGGGAAGAAAGAGTCGACCGTCTTGGTCGTGATCTCCACGGTGAAATCGTCGATCTTGGCATAGCTCGCAACCGAGGGCAGGCGGGTCTTGACCTGCGCGCTCTGCCGCTTGTCGAATTGCGGTGCCTTGTCGTTCAGCACCTTGTCGAGATTCCAGATCACGGCGTCGGCGTTGAACTCGCTGCCGTCATGGAACTTGACGCCCTTGCGCAGCGTGAAGCGCCACTTGGTCTTGTCTTTGTCGTCGACTTTCCATTCCGTGGCGAGGCCCGGCACCAGCTTTCCCGGCCGGTCGGCCACGTCCATCTCCCAGGCGACGAGTGGATCGTAGATCGTATAGGCGGTGAATTGATAGGCACCGGCGCCGCGATCGGGCTGGCCGGTCGTGAGCGGGATATCCGCCATCGAGATTCCGTAGCGCACCACGGATTCGGCTTGCGCCGGCTTGGCGCTCCAGCCTGCGCCGATGGCAAGCGCCAAAGCGGCTAGGAGAATCGAATATCGGGTGCGCATGTTACTGAAGCTCCGTTGACGTATTCCGAATACCGGATGCCAACCAAGCAAGCTTGATGCCAGAATAGGCACATATTTCCGTCCCGCAGCATGGACTGAGAAGAATCGACGCATCCAAGGGCGATTTCCTGCAGAACTATTCCCCTTGGCACAGGCATTGCATACGATTGCCCAACAATTAATCACCCGAAGTTGAAGAAGGGACCTTGAGATGCGTACTGAGAAAACCAGAACGATGGCGCTGGCCGCAGCGCTGGCGATTGCGCTGGCGGGCCTGCCGCGCGCGGCCGGCGCCGAAACGGTGCTGCGCATCGGCATGACCGCTGCCGATATTCCGCGCACGCTCGGGCAGCCCGATCAGGGCTTCGAAGGCAACCGCTTCACCGGGCTCACGATGTACGATGCGCTGACGATGTGGGACTTGTCGTCATCAGACAAGGCGAGCGTCGTCATTCCCGGCCTTGCGACCGAGTGGAAGGTCGACGATGCCGACAAGAAGAAATGGATCTTCAAGCTGCGCCCCGCCGTCACCTTCCATGACGGCTCGCCGTTCAATGCCGATGCCGTTGTCTGGAATGTCGACAAGGTGCTCAAGCAGGATGCACCGCAGTTCGATCCGAGCCAGGTCGGCGTCACCGCCTCGCGCATGCCGACGCTGGCCTCGGCCCGCAAGATCGACGACATGACGGTCGAACTCACCACCAAGGAGCCGGACAGCTTCCTGCCGATCAACCTGACCAATCTGTTCATGGCGAGCCCGGCAAAGTGGCAGAAGTTCTATGACACCTCCGAAGGCGCCGACGCCAAGGCGAAATCGCAGGCCGCCTGGGCCGCGTTCGCCAAGGACGCCTCCGGCACCGGGCCGTGGAAGATGACGAAATTCACGCCGCGCGAGCGGCTCGAACTCGCCAAGAACGCTGCCTATTGGGACAAGGCGCGCGTTCCGAAGGTCGACAAGATGGTGCTGCTGCCGATGCCGGAAGCCAATGCGCGCACTGCGGCGCTGCTCTCCGGTCAGGTCGACTGGGTCGAGGCGCCGGCGCCGGATGCGCTGCCCGAGATCAAGCAGCGCGGCTTCGTGCTCTACAGCAATGAAGAGCCGCATGTCTGGCCCTGGCAGTTCTCCCGCATCGAGGGCTCGCCGTGGAACGACATTCGCGTCCGCAAGGCCGCCAATCTCTGTGTCGATCGTGAAGGTCTGCGCGACGGCCTGCTTGCCGGGTTGATGGTGCCCGCGACTGGCACCTTCGAGCCGGGCCATCCCTGGCGCGGCAATCCGACCTTCCAGATCAAGTATGACAAGCCTGCCGCGCAGAAGCTGATGCAGGAAGCAGGCTACGGTCCGAACAAGAAGCTGACGGTGAAGATCCAGACCTCTGCTTCAGGTTCTGGCCAGATGCTGCCATTGCCGATGAACGAATATCTGCAGCAGGCGCTCGCCGAATGCTATTTCGACGTGCAGCTCGACGTGATCGAATGGAACACGCTGTTCACCAATTGGCGACGCGGTGCCAAGGACCCGACCGCCAATGGCTCCAACGCCACCAACGTCACCTATGCGGCGATGGACCCGTTCTTCGCGCTGGTGCGCTTCCTGCAATCGTCGATGGCGCCGCCGGTGTCGAACAATTGGGGCTATATCAATAACCCCAAGTTCGATGAACTCGTGACCAAGGCCCGCCAGAGCTTCGATCCCGCCGCGCGCGATGCGGCGCTCGCCGAGCTGCATGCGGCCTCCGTCGATGATGCGGCGTTCCTTTACGTCGCCCACGACGTTGCGCCGCGCGCGATGAGCCCGAAGGTCAAGGGTTTCGTGCAGCCGAAGAGCTGGTTCGTCGATTTTTCGCCGGTCTCGATGACGCAGTAAGGCCTGCACTGCTCTATCCTTCGTCATGCCCGGGCTTGACCCGGGCATCCACGCCCTTCTTGCTTTGTCATTCCGGGTTCGCCCTGCGGGCGCCCCGGAGTAACTGGGGCAAGTGGATAGGCGTGGATGGCCGGGACAAGCCCGGCCATGACGGATGAGAGACGCATGCACAAATCAGAGTAACGCTCGTGTTTACCTATATCGCCAGACGCATCGTCTATGTGATCCCGATCGTCATCAGCGTCGCGCTGGTGTGTTTCCTGCTCGTGCACATCACGCCCGGCGATCCCCTGGTCGCGGTGCTGCCGGCCGACGCCTCGCAGGAGCTGGCGCAGCAATTGCGCACCGCGTATGGCTTCGACCGTCCGCTGCCGGTGCAGTTCGGGCTATGGCTGTGGCGCGCTCTGCACGGTGATCTCGGCAGTTCCATCGCGACCGGCCGGCCCGTGCTGTCGGAAGTGATGCGCGCCGTCGGCAATACCGTGACGCTCGCGATTTTTGCGGCGATGATCGGCTTCACGCTCGGGCTATTGTTCGGGCTGATCGCCGGCTATTTCCGCGATAGCTGGATCGACAAGCTCGCGACTTCGTTTGCGATCGCCGGCGTCTCGGTGCCGCATTACTGGCTCGGCATGGTGCTGGTGATCATCTTCTCGGTGCAGCTCAACTGGCTGCCCGCGGTCGGCGCTGGTCCTGGCGGCTCCGGTGCGTGGGCGTGGGACTGGGATCATTTGCGCTACCTGATCCTGCCTGCGGTCACGAGCTCGGTGATCCCGATGGGCATCGTCACCCGCACGGTGCGCGCGCTGACCGGTGATATCCTGTCGCAGGATTTCGTCGAGGCCTTGCGCGCCAAGGGCCTGCGCGAGACCAACGTGTTCCGCCACGTCATCAAGAACGCGGCCCCCACCGCGCTCGCGGTGATGGGATTGCAACTCGGCTACATGCTCGGGGGCTCGATCCTGATCGAGACCGTGTTCTCCTGGCCGGGCTCGGGACTGCTGCTCAACTCCGCGATCTTCCAGCGCGACCTGCCGCTGTTGCAGGGCACGATCCTGGTGCTGGCGCTGTTCTTCGTGCTGCTCAACCTCCTGGTCGATATCACGCAGGCCGCGATCGACCCGCGGATCAAGCGAGGCTAGCGCGATGAGCACGATCACCGATCTCGCACTGCAAGCAGCCCCCGCGACGAAGGCGCGCGGCTATTGGGCCACCGTCGGCCGCCGCATCATGCGCGACAAGGTCAGCATGGCCTGCGCGCTCATTCTGATCCTGATCTTTGCAGCGGCACTGTTGGCGCCATGGCTCGGGCTCGCCGATCCCTACCAGGGCTCGATGATCCGCCGCCTGCGCCACATCGGTACGCCAGGCTATCTGCTCGGCACCGACGAGCTCGGCCGCGATATGCTGTCGCGTCTGGTCTATGGCGGGCGGCTGTCGCTGATCATCGGCATCCTGCCCGTGATCTTGGCCTTCGTGATCGGCACCGGCCTCGGGCTGGTCGCGGGTTATGTCGGCGGCAAGCTCAATACCGCGATCATGCGCACCATCGACGTGTTCTACGCCTTCCCCTCGGTGCTGCTGGCGATCGCGATCTCCGGAGCGCTGGGCGCGGGCATCGTCAACTCCATCGTATCGCTCACCGTCGTGTTCGTGCCGCAGATCACCCGCGTTGCCGAAAGCGTCACCACCGGCGTACGCAACATGGATTTCGTCGAAGCCGCGCGCGCCTCCGGTGCCGGTCCGCTCACCATCATGCGCGTGCACATGCTCGGCAATGTGCTGGGTCCGATCTTCGTCTACGCCACCGGCCTGATCTCGGTATCGATGATCCTCGCCGCAGGCTTGTCGTTCCTTGGCCTCGGCACCAAGCCGCCGGAGCCGGAATGGGGCCTGATGCTGAACACGCTGCGCACGGCGATCTACGTCAATCCCTGGGTCGCGGCGCTGCCGGGCGTGATGATCTTCGCCGTCTCGATCTGCTTCAACCTGCTGAGCGACGGCATGCGCAGCGCCATGGACATCAGGAACTAAAGCGATGAGATCGACTAGAGCTATCTCCGCAGCGGTCCCCACCTCTCCCAAAGGGAGAGGTGGGATCGCATCGCGAGATGCGATCCGGGTGAGGGGTTACGCTCCATCGAGGGACCGGCACCCCCTCACCCGGCGCTGCGCGCCGACCTCTCCCCAGTGGGGAGAGGTGAACCTGGAGGCCCCGCATGAGTAACCCAGTCGACATGCTCACTCCGATCGAGGACGTCGGTGGCGCCGCGCAGCCATTGCTTCAGGTGAAAGGCCTGACCAAGCACTTCCCTGTGCGCGGCGAATTGTTCAGTGCGCGCAAGACCGTGCGGGCCGTCGATAACGTTTCCTTCGCAATCGCCAAGGGCGAGACCGTCGGCATCGTCGGCGAGTCCGGTTGCGGCAAGTCGACCACCGCACGCCTCCTGATGCACCTGATGAAGCGCGATTCCGGCGAGATCATCTATGACGGCATGCAGGTCGGCCGCGCGCTGTCGCTGCGCGAATTGCGCCGGGGCATGCAGATGGTGTTCCAGGACAGCTACGCCTCGCTCAATCCGCGCCTCACCATCGAGGAATCCATCGCCTTCGGTCCGAAGGTGCATGGCATGGCAGATAGCGTCGCCCGCGCGCTGGCGCGCGAGCTGCTCGGCAAGGTGGGTCTGCGGCCGGAAAACTTCGCCAATCGCTATCCGCACGAAATCTCCGGCGGCCAACGCCAGCGCGTCAACATCGCGCGTGCATTGGCGCTGTCGCCGCGGCTCGTGATTCTGGATGAAGCCGTTTCCGCACTCGACAAATCGGTTGAGGCGCAGGTGCTCAACCTGCTCGCGGATTTGAAGCGCGAGTTCGGCCTGACCTATCTCTTCATCAGCCACGACCTCAATGTCGTCCGCTACATCTCCGATCGTGTGCTGGTGATGTATCTCGGCGAAGTCGTCGAGCTCGGCCCGGTCGACAAGGTCTGGGACCAGCCCGCGCATCCTTATACGCGCGCACTGCTGGCTGCGATGCCATCCTCCGATCCGGACAAGCGGACCGAGGTGCCGCCGATCTCGGGCGATCCGCCGAACCCGATCGATCCGCCGCCGGGCTGCCGGTTTCACACCCGCTGCCCGTTTGCGGAGCCGCTCTGCGCAAAAGCCACTCCACAATTGACCACGCTCGATAGTACGGGTCATCAGGCGGCGTGCTACATGGCTATTCCGGGCTCGGGGCACAGCCGCGCACCGGCAAGGGAGGAAGAGGCGGCATGACGAAACCCAGTCCGAAGGAAGCTACGGCGATGGCCGACGTCGCGGGCGTGCCCATCGACGGCGAAGCTGCCGCGCGCATTTCCAATTCGATCAGCCCGGCCTTCGCCGGCTTCGCGCCGGTCGCCGGCACGCTGCCGTTCGATCTCGAGCCCGCGAGCTTCCTGCTCGCGCAGACCGCGAAGGTGTCGAAATGAGCAGCGAACTCGCCTTGATGTCGCTGACTGCGGTCGCGAAAGCGATCGCCGAGAAGAAAGTCTCCTCGCGCGAGGTGACGCGAGCCTTGCTGCACCGCATCGCGGAATGGCAGCCCAAGCTCAATGCCTTCCTGGCGATCGAATCCGAACAGGCGCTCGCCGCCGCCGACCAAGCGGATGCGGAACTCGCGAAGGGCAAGAGCCGCGGTGTGCTGCACGGCGTGCCGCTCGCTCACAAGGACATGTATTACGAGGCCGGCAAGGTCGTGACCTGCGGTTCGCTGATCCGCCGTGACTTTGTCGCCAAGACCACGGCGACCGCGCTGCAGCGATTGAAGGATGCCGGCAGCATCCGGCTCGGCTCGCTGCAGATGGTCGAGTTCGCCTACGGCCCGACCGGCCACAATGTGCATTACGGCCCCGTCCGTAATCCCTGGAACGTAGCTCATATCACCGGCGGCTCCTCCTCCGGCTCCGGCTCGGCGGTCGCAGCAAGGTTGACCTCCGCGGCGCTGGGATCGGACACCGGCGGCTCGGTCCGGATGCCCGCGCATTTCTGCGGCGTCACCGGACTGAAGACGACCGTCGGGCGCGTCAGCCGCGCCGGTGCAATGCCGCTGTCGCAATCGCTCGACACCGTCGGCCCCTTGGCGCAAACGGCTGAGGATTGCGCGCTGCTGCTCGGCCTGATGGCGGGTAGCGACCCCGAGGATCCGACCGCCTCGACGCTGCCGGTGCCGGACTATCTGGAAGCGACCAAGGGCTCGCTGAAAGGCCTCAAGATCGGCCTGCCCACCGCATTCTACGTCGACGATCTCGATTCCGAGGTGGCGCGCATCCTCGACGAGACCATCGCCGTTCTCAAGCGGGAGGGCGCGGAAGTCATGAAGGTCGAGTTGCCCGACCAGCGCCAGCTCAGTTCGGCATCCCAGCTCGTGCTTGCCGCCGAGGCGGCCGCCTTCCACAAGCGCTGGATGATCGAGCGTCCGCAGGATTACGGCGCGCAGGTGTTGATGCGGCTGCAGAACGGGCTCGCCGTTCCCGCCGTCAGCTATCTCGAGGCGATGCGCTGGCGCGGTCCGGCGCTCGCCGCCTATAATGCCGCGGTCGCCGGCGTGGATGCGGTGATCGCGCCGGCAGCGCCGGTGCCTGCGCCCACCATCGCCGAGAGCGATGTCGGCAACGGCCCTGGCGCCGAAGCGGTGATCCAGCGGCTGACGCGCTTCACCCGCCCGGTCAACTATCTCGGCCTGCCGTCGCTGGCGATCCCCTCGGGCTTCACCCGCACGGGGCTCCCGGTCGGCATGCAACTGATCGGCCGCTCCTTCGAGGAAGCCGTGCTGCTTCGCATCGGCGCGGCGTTCCAGCGGGCCACCGATTTCCACGCCAAGGTGCCGAAGCTCGCATGACCAATCTTGTCGAAGTCCGGAATCTCAACATCCGCTTCACCGGCGAACGCACGGTGCACGCCGTCAATGACCTCAGCCTGTCGCTTCGTGAGGGCGAGGTGCTCGGCCTGCTCGGCGAGTCCGGCTCCGGCAAGAGCGTCACGCTGCGCGCGCTGATGCGGCTGTTGCCGAAGAAGCGGACGCAGATTTCGGGCAGCGTCAAGGTGCTGGGACAGGACGTGCTCGGGATGGACGACGAGGCGCTGTCGAATTTTCGCGGCCAGACCGTCTCGATGATCTTCCAGGAGCCGGCGCTTGCGCTTGATCCGGTCTACACCATCGGCCGCCAGATCGCGGAAACCGTGATGCGGCATGAGGGCAAGAGCGAGCGCGAGGCGACGGCGCGTGCGCTCGAGATGCTGGAGGTGGTGCGCATTCCCTCCGCCAAGCGCCGGCTCGACTCCTATCCGCACGAGATGTCGGGCGGCATGCGCCAGCGCGCGATGATCGCGCTCGCGCTCGCCTGCAAGCCGAAGATCCTGCTCGCGGACGAGCCGACCACCGCGCTCGATGCCACCGTGCAAATCCAGATCCTGCTGCTGCTGCGCGAATTGCAGCGCGAATTCGGCATGTCCGTGATCTTCGTGACCCACGACATCGGGGTCGCGATCGAGATCTGCGACCGCGTCGCGGTCATGTATGCCGGGCAGATCGTCGAGCAGGGCAGTCTCCGCGGCATCGTGCGTTCCCCGGTCCACCCCTACGCCAAGGGCCTGCTCGCCTCGACCATCCATGGTGCCAAGCGCGGGGAGCGGCTGGAGACGATTCCGGGCACGCCGCCCTCGCTTGACCGCGCGCCGACCAGTTGCTCCTTCGCGCCGCGCTGCAGCCTGGCGCAGCCGCGCTGCTCCGAGCAGTTGCCGGCCGCCGTTCAGGTGGCGCCGGACCGTATCGCGCGCTGCGTGCTCGCCGAAGTCTCTCTCCGTAGCCCGGGTGAAGCGCTAGCGTAACCCGGGGACCACTCGCCAACGCCGACGCAGTTGTCCCGGGTTGCGCGTTCCGCTCCACCCGGGCTACGAAGCCGGGCCGTCATTAACCTTCCTGGACGGTTGCGCGGTGCGGAACTGTGCCGAAATTAACGCAACGAGAATGCGCCTGCCGCGACATAAATAGACGCTGGCCACAAACATCGGTAAAACGTGGTCAATACTTGACCCTTTTTGCAGAGATAAGCATTCATGGCAGCCGCTCCCGGCGTCCGGCGTTCCGAACTCGGCGATGCGTTGCGCGCGTGCCGCGCCGCCTTCATCGGCGTCGGCCTGATGAGCTGCGTGATCAACGTCCTCTATCTGACCGGCTCGATCTTCATGCTGGAGGTCTACGACCGCGTGCTGCCGAGCCGGAGCGTGCCGACCCTGGTCGGCCTGGTCGTGCTCGCTGCCGGGCTTTACATCGCGCAGGGGATGCTTGATCTCCTGCGCGGACGGATCCTGGGGCGGATCGGCACCTCGCTGGACGAGGCGATCAACGCGCGTGTGTTCGACACCATCGTGCGCCTGCCGCTCGTCATGGGCAATCGCACCGAAGGCCTGCAGCCATTGCGCGATCTCGACAATGTCAGATCGTTTCTCGGCAGCCAGGGGCCGGGCGCGTTCTTCGACCTGCCGTGGCTGCCGCTCTATATGGCGATCTGCTTCGCCTTCCACTGGCTGCTCGGCGTCACCGCGCTGGTCGGCGCGATCATCCTGATCACGCTGACGCTGGTCACCGAATTCATGTCGCGCAGACCTGCCAAGGAGGCGATGACGCTCGCCGCCCGTCGCAATGATCTCGCCGCGTCGAGCCGCCGCAATGCCGAAGTGCTGGTTGCGATGGGCATGTCCGGCCGGCTGCAGCGGCGCTGGAGCGAGGCCAATGAGAATTATCTCGCGGGCAACCAGCGCGCGAGCGACGTCGCCGGCGGCCTCGGCGCGGTCGCCAAGGTGTTGCGCATGATGCTGCAGTCCGCGGTGCTCGCGGTCGGCGCTTATCTCGTCATCTTCCAGGAGGCGACTGGCGGCATCATCATCGCGGGTTCCATCCTCAGCGCCCGCGCGCTGGCGCCGATCGATCTCGCGATCGCGCATTGGAAGGCGTTTGTCGCCGCGCGGCAGAGCTGGGAGCGTCTCAGCCGCCTGCTGCAGCAGATGCCGCCGGCCGGCACTCAGACCTTGCTGCAGGCGCCGACCAAACGGCTGTCGGTCGAGGCCGTCTCGCTTGCGGCACCGGGCGACCAGCGGGTGATCGTGGCCGAAGTGGCGTTCGCGCTCGAAGCCGGCAGTGGCGTCGGCATCATCGGTCCCAGCGGCTCAGGCAAGTCATCGCTGGTGCGCGCGCTGGTCGGCGTCTGGATGCCGTTTCGCGGCAAGGTGCGGCTCGATGGCGCCGCGCTCGACCAATGGTCGCCGGACGTGCTGGGCCGCTACGTCGGCTATCTGCCGCAGGACGTCGAACTGTTCGCGGGCACGGTGGCGCAGAACATCTGTCGCTTCGATTCCGAGGCGAAGTCGGACGACATCATCGCCGCCGCCAAGGAGGCCGGCGTGCACGAGATGATCATCAAGATGCGCGAGGGCTACGACACGCAAGTCGGCGAGCACGGCACGGCGCTGTCGGCCGGCCAGGCGCAGCGGATCGCGCTGGCGCGCGCGCTCTATGGCGATCCGTTCCTGATCGTGCTGGACGAGCCGAACTCCAATCTCGATAGCGAAGGCGACGAGGCGCTGACGCGGGCGGTGCGCTCGGCGCGCGAGCGCGGCGCCATTGTGGTGGTGGTGGCGCACCGGCCGATCGGGATCGAGGGTGTCGACCAGATCCTGGTGCTGAAGGAAGGCCGCATGCAGGCCTTTGGCCCGAAGGAAACCGTGCTGGCGCAGGTGCTGCAGCCGCGCGTCGCGCCGGCGCCGCCGATCAAGATCGTCTCCGACGCGGGAGCCAAATCATGAGCGAAGAATTGCGCGGGGCGCGACGCTCGATCCGGCTGCATCTGATCGTGGGCCTCGTCGTCGTGCTGGTGGTGGCGGGCGGCTTCGGCGGCTGGGCCTCTACTGTGCCGATCTCGGGCGCCTTGATTGCGCCGGGTTCGGTGGTGGTCGATTCCAACGTCAAGAAGGTGCAGCACCCGACCGGCGGCGTGGTCGGCGAAGTCCGCGTGCGCGACGGCGATCTCGTCAAGACCGGCGATATCGTGGTGCGGCTGGACGAGACGGTGGTGAAAGCGAGCCTTGCGATCGTGGTCAAGACGCTCAACGGGCTCTATGCGCGCGCGGCGCGTCTGGAGGCCGAGCAACAGGGCCGCGACAAGATCGCCTTTCCGAAAGCCCTGGCCGGCCGCGCCGAGGATCCCGACGTCCGCGACGTCCTGGCGAGCGAAACCAAGCTGTTCGAGGTCCGCGTCAACGGCCGCATCGGCCAGAAGGCGCAACTGCGCGAGCGCGTCACCCAGCTCAACGAGGAGATCGAGGGTCTGAAGGCGCAGGAGGCTGCCAAGGACAAGGAGATCGAGCTGGTGCAGAAGGAGCTGGTCGGCGTCCGGCAGCTGTTTGACCAGCATCTCGTGCAGCTCACGCGGCTGACCACGCTCGAGCGCGACGCCGCGCGGCTTGCCGGCGAGCGTGCGCAATACATCGCCGCCCGCGCGCAGGCCAAGGGCAAGATCACCGAGACCGAGCTGCAGATCATCCAGGTCGACAAGGACATGCTGGCCGAGGTCTCCAAGGATCTGCGCGAGACCAACGACAAGATCGGCGAATTCGTGGAGCGCAAGGTGACCGCCGAAGACCAGCTCCGCCGCATCGATATCCGCGCACCGCAGGACGGCATGGTGCTGCAGTCGACGGTGCACACCGTCGGCGGCGTGATCACCGCGGGCGATGCCATCATGATGATCGTGCCGCAGGCTGATGCTCTCTCGGTGGAGGCCAAGGTCAATCCGCAGGATATCGACAAGCTGCAGATCGGCCAGAAGACGCTTCTGCGCCTGTCGGCCTTCAATCAGCGCACTACGCCGGAGATCAGCGGCGTCGTCACCCGCGTCTCGGCCGACGTCACCACCGACCAGCGCACGGGGCAAAGCTTCTACACCATCCGCGTCTCGATGCCGTCGGACGAGATCAAGCGCCTCGGAGACGTCAAGATCATCCCTGGCATGCCGGTCGAAGCTTTTGTTCAGACCGGAGACCGCACCATGCTGTCCTATTTGATGAAGCCCTTGAGCGACCAGTTCATGCGCTCGTTCCGGGAGAAGTGATAGTTGCGCAGCGGGGCCTCATGCTCCGAGACGCCGCTTGCGCGGCTCCTCAGGATGAGGGGATGGTCCTGAAGGATGGGACAGGCCTGACCCTCATGGTGAGGAGCCGCGAAGCGGGCGTCTCGAACCATGAGGCCACCGGCGCGGCCACACACGCCCCGTTACCGCGACAAATTCTCCAACAGCAAACTCAGCGCCGCCTTCGCAAACGCCTGCATGTTGGCTTGCCGGTCGCAGCTCGCGGTCTCGAGCGTGATCACCGTCTCCACAGGTCCCGCCACCGCCATGCAGCTATGGCCCGCCGCGTCGCCGTAGCGATTGCCGGTGGGGCCCGCCGCGCCGGTTTCGGAGAGGCCCCAGTCGGTCGCAAGGCGCGTGCGGATCTGGCTCGCGAGCAGCTTTGCGTAAGGTTCCGATGCCGAGCGGATGCCCTTCATCGTCTCGTTGGGAATGTCCATCAGCGCGCGCCGCGCATCGCGGGTGTAGATCACGCCGCCGCCGATGAAATAGGCCGAAGCGCCGGGCACGGCGAGCAGCGCGGCCGAGATCAGGCCGCCGGTCGAGGATTCCGCCACTGCAATCGTCTGCTTTCGCTCGATCAGTTTCGCGGCGATCTTTTCCGCAATGGACACCAGTTCGTTCATCGGCCGCCTCTCTTGTTGTTTGCCATGAAAATTCTCCGGGGCGTCCTGCCTTCCTAGCACACCACTTCGGCTCCTGCCGAGTTGCGGGCCAAAGGCAGGCCTGCTTGAATGCAGAGCAATCAACGGGCGCGGCGCACGCGCTTAAACGAGGAAACGTCATGACGTCGCCGATCGCGGGTGGCGTGGATTGCGATCTGCATCCCGCCGTGCCTCATCTGACCAGCCTGCTGCCGTACATGAACGACTACTGGCGCGACCAGGTGACGACGCGCGGCATGACGGATCTGCTGTCGCAATCCTATCCGGTCAATTCGCCGATCTCGGCGCGGCCGGATTGGCGGCCGGCGCAGGGCAAGCCGGGCTCCGATCTTGCCGACATGCAGCGCCAGGCGCTCGACAAATTCGCTGTCGCCTATGGCATCTGCAATCCGCTCTATGGCGTGCAGATGGTGTTCAGCGAGGACATGGCTGATGCCTTCTGCCGCGCGCTGAACGGTTGGCTCGCCAAGGAATGGCTCGACAAGGACGATCGGCTGCGCGGCTCGATCGTGATCCCCGTGCAAAGCATCGAGAAATCCGTGAAGGAGATCGAGCGCTGCGCGCAAGATCCGCGCTTCGTCCAGGTGCTGATGCTGGTCATGGGCGACATGCCGCTCGGCAAGCGGCACTACTGGCCGATCTATGCCGCGGCGGAACGGCTGGGCCTGCCGATCGGCGTGCATGCCGGCAGCGCCTATCACAACCCGCCGACCTCGGTCGGCTGGGGTTCCTACCACATCGAGGACTATGTCGCGCAGGCGCAGGCGTTCCAGACGCAACTCACCAGCCTGATCATCGAGGGCGTGTTCGCCCGCCACCCGAATTTGAAAATGGTGATGCTGGAAAGCGGCTTCACCTGGTTGCCGCCCTATCTCTGGCGCTTGCACAAGTTCTGGCGCGGCGTCCGCATGGAAACGCCGTGGGTCGACCGCGCGCCATTGGAGATTGTGCGCAGCAACATCCGCTTCTCGCTGCAGCCGGTCGACGCACCGCCGGACGGCGAGACGCTGAACCGCCTGTTCGATCATATGCAGTCGGACGAATTGCTCCTATTCTCGACTGACTATCCGCACTGGCAATTCGACGGCGACGAGGCGCTGCCGAAAGGGATTTCGCCCGACCTGGTCCGCAAGATCATGATCGACAATCCGCTCGCAACCTACACGCGCTTGAAGCAATCGGTGAAAGAGGTGGCGCCATGAATATCCAGATTCGTGAACGTCCGGAGGCTGGGTCTGCCAGCATCAAGACCGCGATCGCCGATTGCGACATCCATCCGGCGCGCGCCACCCAGACTGAGCTCTATCCATTCCTCGCCAAGCGCTGGCACGCACATCTCGAAACCTTCGGCGTCCACGCCTATCAGGGCATGATGGGTGGTCCGCCCTATCCCAAGGCGCAGCCGAATGCGTCGCGTCGCGACGCCTATCCGCCGGAGGGCGGTCCACAGGGCTCTTCGCTTTCCTTCATGCAGCAACAGCATCTTGATCCGAACAATGTTGTGCTCGGCGTGCTCAATCCGCTCAACACCGGGCAGGGCATCCGAAATCAGGATCTGGCGGCGGCGATCTGTTCCGCGATCAACGACTGGCAAATCGAGAAATGGACCAGCAAGGACCAGCGCCTCAAGGGCTCGGTCGTCGTTGCCAATGAGGACGGGCAGGCTGCGGCCGCGGAGATCCGCAGGCGCGCAGGGGACAAGAACTTCGTGCAGGTGCTGCTGCTGAGCCGCAATGTCGAGCCGCTCGGCCAGCGCCGCTATTGGCCGATCTATGAGGCGGCGGAGGAAGCCGGGCTTCCGGTCGGTGTGCATGCCTTCGGCTTCGGCGGCAATCCCATCACCGCCTCGGGCTGGCCGAGCTTCTACATCGAGGAGATGGTCGGCCATTCGCAGTGCCAGCAGACCGCGCTGGCGAGCCTCGTGCTCGAAGGCGTGTTCGAGCGCTTCCCGAAATTGAAGATGGTGATGGTCGAGGCCGGCTTCGGCTGGGCGCCGTCGCTGGCCTGGCGGCTCGACAAGGTGTTCGAGCGCCTGCATGCCGAGGTGCCGCATCTGAGGCGCAAGCCGTCGGACTATATCCGCGACCACATCTGGTGGACCACGCAGCCGATGGAGGATCCGGAGCGGCGCGAGCATCTGTTCCAGACCATCGAATGGATCGGCTGGGACAGGCTGTTGTTCGCGACCGATTATCCGCATTGGGACTATGACGAGCCCTCGCGCGTGCTGCCGGCCGGCGTCAGCGACGCCAACAAGCAGGCGTTCTATCTCGACAATGCGCGCAAGCTGTACGGACTTTCTTGATGGCGAGGCATGTGGTTGCCCCGGTGAATGAACTGCCGCCGGGCACGAGGAAGTTCCTGGAGATCGACGGCCGGCCCATCGCGGTCTTCAACGTCAAGGGCGAGTTCTTCGGCCTTCTGAACCGCTGCCCGCATCAGGGTGCCTCGCTGTGCGAGGGACCGCTGATCGGGCTCGCGCAATCGTCCGATCCCGGCGAGATCGGATACACGAAGCTCGGCGAGATCATCCGCTGTCCCTGGCACGGCTGGGAATTCGACATCCGCACCGGCCAGTCCTACTGCGAGCCCAAGCGCTTCCGTGCGCGGGCCTATCCGGTCAAGGTCGAGCCGGGCACGAATCTGGTGAAGGGGCCGTACGTTGCGGAGACGATCGCGGTCTCCGTGGAAAGCGATTACGTGGTGGTGGATTTATAGCTCGCTGTCATTCCGGGGCGCGCCACCGGGTCCGCGCAAAGCGCGGCCCGATGACAGGCTCCGCGGGAGCCCGGAATCCATTTCACCGCTTGTACTGGCGGCCGGATGGATTCCGGGCTCGCCGCTTCGCGGCGCCCCGGAATGACAACGGAGGCGAGAGTGTCGTAGAGTGGCCAAAGCGCAGCGTGCCCACCATTTCATGCTGCTCGCGATGGTGGGCACGCTGCGCTTTGCCCACCCTACGGCTTCGCGCCCCCCGGCAATCTTCCATCAGGCGGCGACCGCTTCGCGCGTCTCGACTTTCTCGCCGCGGCGATAGACGGTCAAGGTCGCGATGATGCCGAGCGTTGCCGCCAACATCAGCCAGAAGCCCGGTGAAGCCTTGTCGCCGGTGTGGTCGATCAGCCAGGTCGAGGCAAACGGCGTAAAGGTGCCGAACAGCGCTGCCGCCAGTGCAAAAGCCAGCGAGAAGCAGGTGGTACGCACATGTGACGGCACGATCTCGACCAGGCAGCCGAGCATGGTGCCGCTGTAGACGCCGAAATAGAACGAGAACATCATCTCGACCGCCAGCATCTTGCCGAAGCTCGGCGCGGCCACCAGCCAGTGCAGCGCCGGATAGGCGGTTACCAAGGAAAGCCCGGCGATCGTCAGCAGCACCGGCTTGCGGCCGAGCCGATCGGAGACCGCGCCGCCGACCGGGTTCCAGATGAAGTTGGTCACCGCCACCAGCAGCGTGACCACCAGCGCGTCCTGCGTCGACAGTTTCAGCACGTTCTTGCCGAAGGTCGGCGTGTAGACGGTGACGAAATAGAAGGTCGTGGTGGTCAGGATCGCGATCATCATGCCGAGGATCACGATGCGCCAGTTCGCGAGCGCCGACGCGAACACCTCGGATGCGGTCGGATGCCGCTTCATGGCGAGGAACGCCGGCGTTTCCTCCAGCGTCCGCCGCAGCACGAAGATGAAGGGGATGATCAGGCAGCCGATGAAGAACGGAATGCGCCAGCCCCAGGCTGCCACCGTCGCCGGCGGGATTATCTCGCTCAGGACATAGCCGACGATCGCGGCGACGAAGATCGCGACCTGCTGGCTCGCCGACTGGAATGAGGTGTAGAAGCCGCGGTTGCCGGGAGTAGCGATCTCCGACAGATAGACCGAGACGCCGCCGAGCTCGACGCCCGCGGAAAAGCCCTGCAGCAAGCGGCCGATCAGCACGATGACCGGCGCGGCAATGCCGATCGTCGCATAGGTCGGGCAGATCGCGATCACCACTGTGCCCACAGCCATGATCGCGAGCGTGACGATCAAGCCCTTGCGGCGTCCGATGCGGTCGATATAGGCCCCCAGCACGATCGCGCCGACCGGGCGCATCAGCGCGCCGAGCCAGAACACGCCGAACGTGTTGAGCAGCGAGGCGGTCTCGTTGTCGGACGGGAAGAACGCCTTGCCGATCGCGCTCGCATAGAAGCCGAACAGGAAGAAATCGAACTGCTCGAGGAAATTGCCGCTGGTCGCGCGCAGGATGGCGCCGATGCGCGATTTGATCTGCGGTATCTCTGCCGTACTCGTTGGCGCCATGCGCGTTTTCTCCCCGGGCTGCGACGAAAAGCCTCGTCTGCGCGGCAATTTGGCACAGCTATGCGGCGCGACCAACCCGCAAACGCGTCGGTCACCCGGAAATCTGCAGGTTTTTCAGGACTTCAGGCCTTGCCTTGGGCCGAGGCCACCATCCACTGCCGGAATGCCGCGAGCTTCGGCGAATCAGCGCGCGCCTGCGGCGAGACCAGGTAGAAGCCGGCATCGGCGGGGAGCGTGATCTTGAAGGGGACCACCAGCCGCCCCTTGGCGATGTCGTCCTGCACATAAGATGTCCGGCCCATGGCGACGCCGATGCCGTCGATCGCGGCCTGGATGGTCATGAAGATCAGGTCGAAGGTGATGCCCGGCTGCTTTGAGAGGTCGGCCGGCAGCCCGGCCGCCGTCAGCCACAGCCGCCAGTCGTCGCTGTTGGCGTTGCTGGTGTGCAAGAGCACGTGGCCGCGGAGGTCTTCAGGGCATTTCAGCGGCTTCTCACCTTTAAGCAGGGACGGGCTGCAGACCGGAAACAGCTCGTCCGCCATCAGCCAGTCGGCGCGCAATCCCTGCCACTGGCCGCGGCCGTAGCGGATCGCGGCGTCGACATTGTCGCGCTGGAAGTCGACCAGGCTGGTCGAGGTGGTGATGCGGACGTCAATGCCGGGATGCGCCTCCTGGAACGTGGAAAGCCGCGGCAGCAGCCATTTTGCGGCGAGCGAGGCCAGCGTCGAGACCGTCAGCACGTGGTCGTCCTCGCGCCGCAGCAGCCGGTCGGTGGCAAGCTTCAGGTCGTTGAAGGCGGCGCGGACGCCGGGGAGATATTCGGCCGCTTTTGGCGTCAACGTCAGCGCTCGGTTCTGCCGCACGAACAGCCGGACGCCGAGCTCCTGCTCGAGCCGCTTGATCTGATGGCTGATCGCGGTCTGTGTCACGTTCAGCTCGGCGGCGGCCTGGGTGAAGCTCAGGTGCCGCGCCGCGGCCTCGAAGGCCCGCAATCCGTTCAGCGAAGGCAGCCTGGCGGTCATCTCCCGCATCTCTCCTTATATATGAGTTTATCTCATGTGATGCGGCACAAAGTGTCGTTTGTGCAAGGCCACAACAGCGCAGATATTTCGGGTAACAGATTTTAGCTATAGGAGCCGAGCATGTCCACTTGCACCCATGAATCGATGATAAATCATCATGGACAGGGCCTGTTCGCACAGGCTTTGACCCAATTGAGCGAGACCCTTCACGTCTGGCGTCAGCGCTATGAGATGCGCCGCGAACTGGCCCAATGGTCGGAGCGCGATCTCCACGACATCGGCAAGTCCTGGAGCGATGTCGCTTATGAAGCCGAGAAACCCTTCTGGCGGGCATGAGGTGACGCCAATGCCGGCGTCGCCTCTGTGGAGGGACGCCGGCTCATTTTTTCCGGAGAGCGTGTCATGACCAGCCTGCGTCTCGACGATCTCAAGCAGTATTCGGACGTGCTGCATTCGCGCAGCGGCGACGAGATCACCGTGCGTTTCGTCGAGCCGCGCGATGCGGAGGAACTGCAGAATTACTTCCGCTCGCTCTCGACCCGCTCCCGCTACAATCGCTTCTTTGGCGCCATACGCGAGCTGCCGAAGAACGTGCTGGAAAACTTTGTCCATGTCGGCGAGCGCGAGCAGTTCAGCGTCGTCGCCACCGTGACGGTCGACGGCTTCGAAATCATCGTCGGCGAAGCGCGCTATGCCTTCCATGCGGAGGATGCGAGCATCGAGTTCGGCGTCTCGATCGACGACCGCTGGCAGGGCTGGGGCATCGGCCGGGCGCTGTTGAAGAATCTCGAATGCCGTGCCGCCGCGCTCGGCGCTGCACGGCTGTTCGGCGACACCTTGCGTTCCAATGACGCCATGATCGGGCTGGCAAAAAAAGGCGGTTACACCTTCGCCAACAGCCCGGGCGACTGGAAGCTGGTGCGCTTCGCGAAACACATCGCTATCGAACCGCAGGATATCCCATGTGCCAGTTGGCGGCTCGCTGCTGCCGACAAGGCCGCTTTCTCCTCGCTTGCGGTTTGATCACTGGCCCGGTTCTGGCCGCCCCAGAACCGGGCTTTTTTCTTTTTGTTGTTTAGCGCGTAGCCCGGATGGAGCGAAGCGCAATCCGGGATTTGTAGCTGCCGCGCGCGAGATCCCCGGATTACGCTTCGCTCCATCCGGGCTACGCACCGCGCTAGAACTTCTCCACCCAGGGGCGCAGCTCCACTTCCCAGGTCCAGGCACTGCGCGGTTGCTGCAGCACGTTCCAGTAGCTGAGAGCAATCGCGTCGGGATCGAGCATCGAATCCGGATGACCTTCCGGATCAGGGCGCGTCTTGCTGCGGATGCCGCCGTCGATGACAAAATGCGCGACATGGATGCCCTGCGGCGAAAGTTCGCGCGCCATGCTCTGCGCCAGTCCGCGCAGCGCGAACTTCCCCATCGCGAACGACGATGATTGCGCATACCCTTTGACGCTGGCCGAAGCGCCCGTGAACAGGATCGCGCCATGCTTGTTCGGCAGCATGCGCTTTGCGGCCTGCTGCGCCACCAGAAAGCCGCCGAAGGCCGAGACTGCGATGGCGTTGGCGACATCGGCCGGCACGAGGTCGACCAGCGGGCCGCGCGCCCGCGCGCTTGCGTTATAGACCACGAGGTCGGGCGTTCCGATCTCGCGCTCGACCAGGCCGAACAGACGTTCGACTTCGTCGGCGTCCGTTGCGTTGCAGGTAAAGGCCCGCGCGCCGGTCTCGGTGCAGAGTGCGCCGAGCTTTTCGATCTGCCGTGCGGCCAGCGCCACGCGAATTCCTTCGCGCGAAAATAGCCGCGCCAGCGAAGCGCTCAGGCCTTCGCCGACACCGACGATCAGGGCGGTCTTGTATTTTGGGGTTTCCATGAGCTTTCCTTGAACTGCCGGAGAAGATTTTGCTTGGCAGGGCGACATCCCGGCATTCGATGTGCGATAGTCTCCTCCAACAGATGAGGAAACGAACCAGAGATTTCAATGCAGCCGCTGAAACAACATCTAAACGCCGATATGGCCAACCAGCCGGGCCGGCTCGCGCCCGACACCTCGGGCATGAATTTCTACCAGGCTGATCCGGCGCTTCAGGACCTGCTGCGACTGCACCTGCCGGATGCGCTGTTTCGTCATATCGAGCCGCATCTCGATCGGCTCGGCGCGCTCGCCGGCGGCCCGCTCGATGAATGCGCGCGGCTTGCCGACCGCCATGTGCCGGTGCTGCACCAGCGCGACAAGTTTGGTCGCGACGTGCAGTGGATCGAATATCACCCGGCCTATCGCGAATTGGAGAAGGCCGCGTTCGGCGAGTTCGGTATTCACGCGATGTCGATCCGCAAGGGCATTTTGGGTTGGCCGGATAAATATCCTGTGGTGGCAAAACACGCCTTCACGTTCCTGTTCAACCAGACCGAATTCGGCATGGGCTGTCCGATCAACGTCACCGACGGCTGCGCAAAGCTGCTCGCGAATTTCGGCAGTGAGGCGCTCAAGACAAAATACCTCGATGGCCTGACCCAGACCGATATGGAAAAGCTGACCCAAGGCGGTCAGTTCATGACCGAGAAGGAAGGCGGCTCCGACGTCGGCACGCTGACGACGACTGCCGTGCAGGAGGGCGATCACTGGCGCCTCTATGGCGAGAAATGGTTCTGCTCGAATGCGGACGCCAAGGTCGTGATGCTGTTGGCGCGGCCGGAAGGCGCCGGCCCCGGCACGCGTGGCGTCGGGTTGTTCCTGATGCCGCGCTTCCTCGATGACGGCTCGCAGAACCGCTACCGGATCGTGCGGCTCAAGGACAAGCTTGGCACGCGCTCGATGGCGTCAGGCGAGATCAAGCTCGAAGGCGCGATCGCCTATGCGGTCGGCAAGCTCGATCGCGGCTTCGTGCAGATGGCCGAGATGGTCAACTCGTCGCGGCTATCCAATGGCGTCAAGTCGACTGCGCTGATGCGACGCGCGTATCATGATGCGATGACGGTGGCGAAGGGCCGCGTCGTGTTCGGCAGCCGCATCATCGACCTGCCGCTGGCGCGGCGGCAACTGATGAAGATCATGCTCGCAACCGAGCAGGCGCTGTCGATGAGCTTCCTGACCGCCGATGCGCTCGACCGCGCCGAGGCCGGCAGCCAGGACGCCGCGGCGCTGCTCCGCATCCTGACGCCGACCTTGAAATTCCGCGCCACCCGCGATGCGCGAAAAGTCTGTGGCGATGCGATGGAGATGCGCGGCGGCATCGGCTACATCGAGGAATTCGCCACCGCGCGGCTGTTGCGCGACGCGCATCTCGGCTCGATCTGGGAAGGCACCGGCAACATCGTCGCGATCGATGCCTTGAAGCGCGCCGTCGGCCGCCATGGCGCCGACGCGGCACTTGCCGCGGATCTCCACGCGCGGCTCGATGACAGCGCCAATGCGCCGCAGGCCTGGCGCAGCCGTCTGCATGAACTCACCGACCGCGCCATCGGCTTTGCACGCGAGGTTGCCAGCCGCATCGACAACGAAGCGGAAGCACGTCGTGCGACCAGCCTGCTTTACCACGTGGCAAGCGCGGTGACTCTCGCCTGGGAAGGCGGGCGCATCCATGAGATGTGCGGCGATGCACGGCGGCTGTTGCTATCGCGCCTGGTGATTGATCATCGCGTAGCGACCCACGATCCGTTCCGGCTAGCGGAAAATACCGCATCGCGCGCCATCACCGATCACCTGCTCGGCGAGCGTGCCGTCGGCATGGCCGAGGTTGGCGAATTGCTTCTCGCGGCGTAGGCTGTCTCTGCACCTCTCCCAAAGGGAGAGGTGCAGAGAGCGCGTCATAATAAAACAACAGAGGGGAAATACCGATGAAGGCCGCCGTCCTGTACGAAGTCAACAAGCCGCTCGTGATCGAGGACGTCAGCCTGCCAAATCCCGGACCGCGCGAAGTCTTGATCCGCACTTCCGTCGCCGGTCTCTGTCATTCCGATCTGCACTTCATAGAGGGACTCTATCCGCATCCGCTGCCTGCCGTGCTCGGCCATGAATCCGCCGGCGTGGTGGAGAAGGTCGGCTCCGATGTGAACTATGTGAAGCCGGGCGATCATGTCGTGACCTGCCTCTCGGTGTTCTGCGGCACGTGCGACAACTGCACCACCGGCCGTACCGTGCTCTGCACTGATACCACCGTGAAGATGCTGCCGGGTGCTTCCAATCGCCTGCAATGGAACAGGCCGGAGAAATTGAACCAGTTCCTCAATCTCTCGTCCTTTGCCGAGCAGATGCTGGTGCATGAGAATGCGATCGTGAAGATCCGCAAGGACATGCCGCTCGAGTTCGCAGCCCTGATCGGCTGCGGCGTCATCACCGGCTATGGTGCGGTCGTGAACACCGCGAGGGTGCAAGCCGGCGAGACGGTGGCAGTGATCGGCTGCGGCGGCGTCGGCATGGCCGCGATCAACGGCGCCGAGATCGCAGGTGCCGGGCGCATCATCGCGATCGATACCAATCCCGCGAAACTGCAGCTCGCAACCAAGCTCGGCGCCACCGACATCATCGATCCCAGGAATGGCGATGTGGTGCAGCAGGTGCGTGAGCTCACCGGCGGCGGCGTGCATCATTCTTTCGAGGTGCTGGGCCGCAAGGAGACCGCCGAGCAGGCCTTCGGCATGCTCGCAGCCGGCGGCACCGCGACCATCGTCGGCATGATCCCGTACGGCCAGAAGATCGAACTGCACGGCTTCGATTTCCTGCGCGAGCGCCGCATCCAGGGCTCGTCGATGGGCTCCAACCATTTTCGCGTCGACATGCCGCGCCTGGTCGAGTTCTACATGCGCGGCAAATTGCACCTGGAAGATTGGATCTCGGCCAAGCTGAAACTGTCCGAGATCAACGATGGCTTCGCCAACATGGAAGCCGGCAAGACGCTCCGCAGCGTCATCATGTTCGATAGTTGAGGCACTCTCTGTACGTCATGCCCGGGCTTGACCTGGGCATCCATCAATCTCCCGCAAAGAAGTCCTTGTTGGCGATGGATTGCCGGGTCAAGCCCGGCAATGACGGCTGTACGTCACGGCGTTACATGCACCGAGTTTTCCGCCCGCCATTGCGAGGAGCGAAGCGACGAAGCAATCCATCCATCCGCGAGCGTGGATGGATTGCTTCGCGGAGCCTGTCATCGGGCGCGCGTACGCGCGACCCGTTGGCTCGCATGACGCTAGTCGTCAAACATCTTCGGCGGCACGAAGCCGCCGAATTCGCGCTCGATCAATTCCGCCAGCTTCAGCGGCGTGCGGTCTTCCAGCCAGGGCCCCACGATCTGCACGCCGACCGGCAATCCGTCCGGCGCGAAGCCGGTCGGAATCGCCGTTGATGGAAGCCCAGGCAGCGTCGCGATTCCGGGCCAGGCGAGCTGGTCGGGATAGGCATATCCTTTGCCGTCAATCATGATGCGGCGCTTCTCCTGCTCGGGCGAGTGGTCGTGCGGATAGGCCGGCGTCGGCATGATCGGGCAGATCACCGCATCGAAGGTCTTGAACAGTTCGCGCCATTGCGCGCGGAGCCGGGTGCGGCCGCCGTCGGCCATCACCCAGTCGCGATGATTGAGCGCGATGCCGCGCAGCCGTTCGGCGGCGAGGCTGGTATCGCTCTCCGGTAGAGCCGCGGCGGCCTGCTTGGCCCCCTCATAGAGGTCGGGCGCGAAAGAAGCGGCGAGGAACGACATCAGTATCCGCATATAGAGCCGGCTCGATGCGGCGAAGTCCGGCAACAGCTTGCTCTGGCGCTCGACCTTGACGTCTGCCTTGGCGAGGTTGGCCGCGAGCTTTTCGATCGAGCCGCGTACCACCGAATCCGTTGGCATCACCGGGTCAGTATCGATCAGCAGCACGCGGAAGTCTTTCAGCGCGGCATGTCGCGGCGCCGGCAGTTCGAGCCGGTAGGCGCTGGAGTCGAGCGGATCGGGGCCAGCGATCGCATCGAGCAGCAACGTCAGATCGACCGCGCTACGCGCCATCGGGCCGATCACCGAGAGATCGCGATTGAATGGCAGCGGCGGCAGGGGAGGGGGCGTGTGACCGCGCGACGGCGCCAGTGCGTAGGTCGGCTTGTGCGCATAGACGCCGCAATGAAATGCCGGTACGCGCAATGAGCCGCCGATGTCGGAGCCGAGCGAGAGCGGGCCGTAACCTGCGGCGAGCGCGGCCGACGATCCGCCGGACGAGCCGCCCGGCGTGCGGCCGAGGTCGTAAGGGTTGTTGGTGGTGCCGTAGATGTCGTTGTAGCTCTGCCAGTCGCCGAGGGCGAGCGGCACGTTGGTCTTGCCGAGGATCACCGCGCCGGCATCCTTGACCCGCGCGACCGAGAGTGCGTCCTCGGTCGGCGTGAAATTCTTCTGTTCGGGAATGCCCCAGGTCGTCGGCAGGCCGGCGATGTTATAGGACTCCTTCACCGTAATGGGGATGCCGAGCAGCGGCTTTTGTTCGCCGCGGGCAAGAGCTGCATCGGCGGCGCGCGCCGCTGATAGCGCGCGATCGAAATCGCGCACGCAGACCGCATTGATCTTCGCATCGTGACGCTCGATCCGGCCGATCGCATCCTGCGTCAGTTCGACGGCGGATACCTGCTTTGCGGCGAGCGCCGCCGATATCTCGACCGCAGTCTTGAAACTCCATTGCGATTTGGCCAAGGCAGACTCCCAATGTGATGACTGGTCCGGCAGGGATGATGATTGCTTTGCCTGAGGCCCGCAAGCGTGAGGCATCACACATCATCGCGACGCGTGATCATCGCCGATCTGACAGCACCGATGCTTGACAGGAATTGCTAGAGCATGATCCGGAAAAGTGGACACCGGTTCTCCGAAAAAGATCATGCTCAAACAAAGAGCTAGAGCGGGATGACGATTCGAAGAAAAGTCATCGCGCTCTAGGCTGCGCCGATCAAAATGCCGACACCGAGCACGATCGCGCCGCCGAGCACGATCTGGAATACTGCCTGCAGGAACGGCGTATCCATGTAGCGCGAGCGGATGAAGGCGATCGCCCATAATTCGAAGAACACGATGATGCTGGCGATTGCGGTCGCAATCCAGAACGCGTTGGGCCACGCATCGGGAACGAGATAGGGCAGGGTGTGGCCGAGGCCGCCGAGCGTCGTCATCAATCCGCAGGTGATGCCGCGCAGCCACGGCGAGCCGCGTCCGGTCAGCGAGCCATCGTCGGACAGCGCCTCGGCAAATCCCATGCTGATGCCGGCGCCGATCGAGGCGGCGAGGCCGACTAGGAACGTCTGCCAGTTCTGGTGGGTGGCGAAGGCGGCGGCGAAAAGCGGCGCCAGGGTCGAAACCGAGCCATCCATCAGTCCGGCAAGCCCGGGCTGCACATATTGCAAGACGAACATGCGCCGCCGCGTCCGGTCTTCCTCGGCGCGCACGTCGGGCTTCAGGATATCGTCAGTGAGCCGGACGGCGAGGTTCTCGTGGTGTCGCTCTTCTTCGGCGAGATCGCCAAGCAGGCGGCGTACGCCGACATCCTGGGCCTGTTCGGCGGCCTTGGCATAGAAGCGCTCGGCCTCCAGCTCCATGGTCTCGACTTCCTTCCGGATGGTGTCGAGCGGCAAGTTCTTGGTCAGCCAGATCGGGCGGCGGCGCAAAAAGCCCTTTACGTCCTCGCGGCGGATCGGCGGCAGATGCGGGCCGAAACGCTGCTCGTAGAGTTCGAGCAGCCGGTGCCGGTGGCCGCGTTCTTCCTCGGCCATCTGCTCGAAGACCTTGGCAGTATCCGGATAGCGTCCGGCGAGATCCTCCGCGAAAGTCATGTAGATGCGGCTGTCCTCCTCTTCGGAGGCGATCGCGACCGCCAGCACTTCGCGCTCGGTCAGATCGGCAAAGTTCTTCACGGAAGCCGCTCTCTCATCAAGTTTAGAATTATTCTAAACTAGATAGAGCGGCTTGGCTACCGGGTCAATCACCTTCCGCCCTGGGCGTTGCGCAGAAAGGCGAGCAGCAGCCGGCTGACCTCCGCCGGCTGCTCCTGCTGCACCCAATGGCCGGCGCCATCGACCAGATGGCAGCCGATCATCTTGCTGCAGGCCTTCGACTGCATCGCCTCGAACACGCCGGGCCGCTGGTAGGTGCCCCAGTCCTGCTTTCCGGAGATGAAGCAGGAGGGCACGTCGATGGTGCGGCCCGACCATGTCTGCAGCTCCGGAACGAAGGCGCCGGAGGTGCCGCAGCGATACCACTGCAGTCCGCCCTGGAAGCCGTTGCGCTCGTACTCGGCGCTGTAGAACGCAAGCTCGTGATCCGGCAGCCATTGATTGGCGGCGATCTCGGCGGCCGACGGCATCTCTTTCGCCACAGTGGCGGCCATCCCTTCGGCAAGATCCATGATGTAATAGGTTGGCAGTTTCGCCAGCTCGCCCGCGGACCAGGACGCTAGCGGATAGGGCTTGTTGCCTTTCCAGTCCGCGCTCTTGTGGTGGTAGTAGGCGCGCAGGAAGTCATGCACGCCCTGCGGCGCGCGGTGCATGTCGGGATTGGCCTCGCGGGTGGAGTAATACCATTGGTAATTCTTGCGCGGCCGCGGCAATGCCGCGAGCTCACGATGCACCGGGTCCTCCACAGCCGGCTTCGCCGGCGCATCCGCGGTGTTGAACGGCAGCGACGGCGGGCCGCCGAATGGCGCGCTCATCATCGTCACCGCCCGGAACACGTCCGGCCGGATCAGCGCGCACCACGCCGCGACCGATGAGCCGAAATCATGCCCGATCACGGCATCGACGCTTTTGTAGCCGAACGCCGACACCAGCCCCAACGAATCGCGCACCAGATTGGTCAGGCGGAACGAGGCGAGATCGCCGTCATAGTCGCCATCCCAGCCGGTGGTGCGGCCGTAGCCGCGCTGGTCCGGCGCGATCACGTGGTAGCCGGCCTCCGCCAGAACAGGCATCACCTTGCGCCAGGAAAAAGCCAGTTCAGGAAAGCCGTGCAGCAGCAGGAGACAGGGCCGGCCTTTGGTTTCGAAACCGGCCTCGAGCACATGCATGCGCAGGCCGTTGATATCATCGACATAGCGGGAGCGTATGCCTGATGGGAGCGGAATGTCGGGGAGAGTGCTCATGGCGTTTCCATCCACGTCTTGTCATGTGCGCGACTGTAAAGACGTGGATGCGCAGGACAAGCCTGGACTGCCGAAGGGTGGGCAAAGCAAAGCGTGCCCACCATCCACATTCGGTGCAAGAAAGGTGGGCACGCTGCGCTTTGCCCACCCTACGACAACACTACAACTACACTCTTATGCCTTCGCCGGCTTCGGCCAGTAGCGGTCGCGGAGGTGGCGCTTGACCAGCTTGCCGGTCGGCGTGCGCGGCAGCTCAGCTTCGAAATCGATCGAGCGCGGGCATTTGATTGCAGACAGCCGCGATTTGCAGAAGGCGATCAGTTCAGCCTCCAGCTCCTTGCCGGCCGCAGCCATGTCGTGCGGCTGCACCACGGCCTTGACCTCCTCGCCCATCTCATCGTTAGGCACGCCGAACACCGCAACGTCGGAAACCGCAGGATGCGTGATCAGCACATCCTCGGTCTCCTGCGGATAGATGTTCACGCCGCCGGAGATGATCATGTAGCTCTTGCGGTCGGTGAGATAGAGGAAATCTTCCTTGTCGAGATAGCCGACGTCGCCGAGCGTCGACCAGCCCTTGGCGTTATAGGCGCGCTTCGTCTTCTCGGGATCGTTGTGATAGGTGAATGCTGGCGCATCGGCGAAATAGACCGTGCCGATCTCGCCGGGCGGCAATTCCTCGTCGTTCTCGTCCAGGATCTTCACCTTGCCGACCACAGCGTGGCCAACTGTGCCGCGGTGCTCCAGCCATTGCTGCGAGGTTGACACCGTGACGCCATTGCCCTCGGAGCCTGCGTAATATTCGATCAGGATCGGCCCCCACCACTCGATCATCTTGGCCTTGACGTCGACCGGGCAGGGCGCGGCGGCATGGATCGCGCCCTTCAGCGAGGAGACGTCGTAGCGTGTGCGCACCTCGTCCGGCAGCTTGAGCATGCGCACGAACATGGTCGGCACGAGCTGCGACTGCGTCACCTTGTGCTTTTCGACCAGCTTCAGGAATTCCTCGGCGTCGAAGGATTCCATGATAACAGAGGTACCGCCGAGCACGATCGCCATCATGTTGAAGCGCAGCGGAGCGGCGTGATAGAGCGGCGCCGGCGACAGATAGACGGTGTCCGCGTTCATGCCGCACATGTCGGCGCACAGCACCCGCAGGAACGGGTTCGGGACGTCGATCGGGTTACCCTCGAACTGCTTCTTGATGCCCTTGGGCCGGCCGGTGGTGCCGGAGGAATAGAGCATGTCGTAGCCGGCGATTTCATCCTTGATCGGCGTGGTCGGCTGCACGATCGCTTCCTTGTCGAAGGAGCGGAAGCCCGGCAGCGGCTCGTCCAGCATGAACCACAATGGTTCGCCCGGCTCGCCCTTGATGAGGCCCTTCACCTGCTCGGCACATTTCGGCGAGGTGATGAAGACCTTGGCGCCGCAGTCCTTGATGATGTAGGCGATCTCGTCGTGCTTCAGGTAGCGGCTGATCGCGGTGTAGTAGAGGCCCGCGCGCTGCGCCGCCCAGCAGATCTCCATGAAGGCGAGCCGGTTCTCCATCAGAAAGGCGATGTGGTCGCCGGCCTTCAGTCCGAGCGAACGGAACAGATGCGCGCCCTGGTTCGAGAGCTCGTCGAGCTCGCGATAGGTGATCGCCTTGCTGGTAGCAGCCATCCGATAGGCGATCTTGTCCGGATGCGTGCGGGCGTGGATCGAGGGGTGGGTCACGAACGTTTCCTTGGGGATTGTTTCTGTCGTCCCCGCGAAAGCGGGGACCCATAACCACTGATCGTGGCTTTAAAGTTGGGCTGGAGCTCCAGCCGGGCATAACCACGAAACCCTGTGGTTATGGGTCCCGGGTCAAGCCCGGGACGACACCTTTTGCGTGGTTGCTATTGCGACCAAACGGAAGTGGCTTACAGCCGCTCTACGATCGTCACATTCGCCATGCCGCCGCCTTCGCACATGGTCTGCAGGCCGTAGCGCTTGTTGCGCTGCTTGAGCGCATTGATGAGCGTCGTCATCAACTTGGTGCCGGAGCCGCCGAGCGGATGGCCGAGCGCGATGGCGCCGCCATTGACGTTGAGCCTCGCGGGATCGGCGCCGGTGGTTTTCAGCCACGCTGTCGGCACCGAGGCAAAGGCTTCGTTGACCTCGAACAGATCGATGTCGTCGATTGTCATGCCGGCCTTCTTCAGCGCGCGTTCGGTGGCGGGCAGCGGCGCCTCCAGCATGATCACGGGATCATGGCCCAGCATGCTCATGTGGTGGATGCGCGCCAGCGGCTTGACGCCGAGCTGCTTCAGCCCCTTCTCGTTGACGACGAGCACGCCGGAGGCGCCGTCGCAGATCTGGCTCGAGCTCGCCGCCGTCAGCTTGCCGTTCTCGGCGATCAGCTTGACGCCCTTGATGCCCTCGCGGCTGGCATCGAAGCGGATGCCTTCGTCGATGTGATGGGTGTCGGTGGTGCCGTCGGCGCGGGTGATCTGCACCGGCACGATCTCGTCCTTGAAGTGGCCGGCCTGGGTTGCCGCAATCGCGCGCTGGTGGCTGTTATAGGAATACTCATCCAGCTCGTCTTTGGACAGGCCGTATTTCTCCGCCATCATCTCCGCGCCGGTGAACTGGCTGAACATGATGTTGGGATAGCGCTTCTCGATGTTCGGGCTCTTGTAGTAGCCGAAACCGTTCTTCTGCGGTAGCGACGAGGCAAGGCCCATCGGCACCCGTGTCATCGATTCCACACCGGCGGCGATCACGATGTCCATCGAGCCGGACATCACGGCCTGCGCCGCGAAATGCAGCGCCTGCTGAGAGGAACCGCATTGCCGGTCGATCGAGGTGCCGGGCACGCTTTCCGGCAGCTTCGAGGCCATCACCGCGTTGCGCGCGATATTGTTGGATTGCTCGCCGGCCTGCATCACACAGCCCATGATCACGTCCTCGATCGCGGCGGGGTCGGCACCGGAACGCTCGACCAGCGCGTCCAGAACGGTCGCGGCCAGATCGGCCGGATGCCAGCCGGCAAGACGTCCCCCCTTGCGGCCGCCGGCGGTGCGAGCAGCGGCGACAATATAGGCCTCGGCCATGCTTGGTCTCCCTTAAGTGTTCTGGATGGGCGTTTCAAAGATGGCGGGATTAAAAGGGCGGCTACGGATTTAGTCAATCAATCAATTAACTCTTGAGGTCAGGCGCGGCATCGGGTTATCTGCCAGGCGGACGTTCCGGCAGGGAAGATGGCAGCGCAGCTAAATACCAGTATACCAACGCGCCTTCCGGCGGGCAGAAACGCCACGGCGGAAAAGCTATTGGTCGCCGCGAGCGAATTGATGATCGAGCGCGCTTCGATCGACGTGTCGCTGTCCGACATTGCCCAGAAGTCCGGCGTCAACGCAGCGCTGGTGAAATATCATTTCGGGAACAAGGACGGGCTATTGCTGGCGCTGCTCGCGCGCGATGCCGCAACCGAGATGTCGCAGCTCGAATATCTGGTCGCGCAGCCGATCGCGCCGACCGCCAAGCTGCGGCTGCACATCGCTGGCATCATCCGCGCCTATCACCAGTTCCCCTATATGAACCGGCTGATCCATTATCTCCTGCACGAGAGCAGCCCGGAGGCCGCCGACGAAGTGTCAAAATTCTTCATCGCGCCGCTGCTGGATTTCCATCGCCGCCTGCTCGACGAAGGCGTGCGAGCCGGGGAATTTCGCGAGGTCGATCCGGTGCTGTTCTACACCAGCCTGATCGGCGCCTGCGATCACCTGTTCTTCGGCCGCCACGCGATGTCGCGCGCGACCGGCGTCGGCCCGGTCACCGACGACGTTTGCCGCGAATACATCAAGCATATGGAAGCGCTGATCTTCGGCGGCATGCTCAACCCTTCAAAGCAAGGTGCTGCAGCCGAGTGACCTTCGAGTTCTGGAAGTCCCAAGTCTAGAGAAAGAAACGCCCAAGGAAAGGTTGTACCCATGCAGTTGAAAGACGTTGCTGTTCTCATCACCGGCGGTGGCTCCGGCCTTGGTGCCGCCACCGCGCGCGCCATGGCCGCCAAAGGCGCCAAGATCGGCGTGCTCGACCAGAACAAGGAAAATGCCGAGAAGGTCGCCGCGGAAGTGAAGGGCGTCGCGCTTCACGCCGACGTCACCAGCGAGGAGCAGGTGAAGACCGCGATCGCCAAGGCGGAAGCCGCGCACGGCATCGCGCGCGTGCTGATGAACTGCGCCGGCATCGGCGGCTCGCAGCGCATCGTCGGCAAGGACGGCGTCTATCCGCTGGAGAAGTTCACGCGCATCATCAATGTCAACCTGATCGGCACCTTCAACATGCTGCGCCTGTTCGCGGAGCGGCTCGCCACCGCGCAGCCGATCGGCGAAGAGCGCGGCGTCGTCGTCAACACCGCTTCGGTTGCGGCCTATGAAGGCCAGATCGGCCAGATCGCCTATTCCGCCTCGAAGGGCGGCATCGTCGGCCTCACCTTGCCGGCGGCCCGCGACCTCGCCAGCCTGAAGATCCGCGTCAACACGATTGCACCCGGCATCTTCTTCACCCCGCTGCTGATGGGTCTGAACGAGGAGGCGCGCAAGAGCCTCGGCGCCCAGGTGCCGCATCCGGCCCGCCTCGGCGAGCCCGATGAATATGGTGCGCTCGCGGTGCACATCGTCGAGAACGCAATGCTCAACGGCGAAACCATCCGCCTCGACGGCGCCATCCGCATGGCCCCGCGGTAGGTTTCCCTTCTCCCCTTGTGGGAGAAGGTGGCGCGGATGAAATCCGCGACGGATGAGGGGTTCTCTCCGGCTGGCAACCCCTCACCGTATCGAATGCAGGGCTGGTGCCGGCGTAGCCCTCTCCCACAAGGGGAGAGGGCGCAGTAACTGGCATCGCGTTCGGGTGAAGCAGGAGTTAAGCGTGTCGCAACCGCTTCTGATCGAACATCACGACGGCGTCGATCGGGTGACGCTCAATCGCCCCGAGAGCCTGAACGCGCTCGATCCCTCGCTGATCGATGCGCTGAATGTCTACTTCCAGGGCCTGCAGCGCAACCGCGACACGCGTGTCGTGGTGCTGAAAGGCGCGGGTGAGAATTTCTGCGCTGGCCTTGACCTCAAGCACGCGATGCAGCGTCGCGCCGGGCAGCAGGAGCCGCCTGGGGTCACCGAGTCGCTGGACTCGCAGCGGCGCATCGCTGACATCGTGATGCTGATGCGGCGCTGTCCGCAGCCGATCATTGCGCTGATCCAGGGCGCGGCCGCCGGCGGCGGCTTCGCACTGGCGCTCGCTTCCGATATCCGCATCGCGACCAGATCGGCGCGAATGAATTGCGCTTTCATCAAGCTCGGCCTTGGTGGCTGCGATATCGGCACCAGCTATTTCCTGCCGCGTCTCGTCGGCGTCTCTGTTGCGTCCGAACTGATCCTCACCGGCCGCTTCATTGGTGCGGAGCGCGCGCTCGCGGTCGGCCTTGTCTCGGAGGTGGTGGAAGAGGGCGGGCTTGATGCGGCCGCCGAGCCTTATGTCGAGGCGATGCTGACGGCGTCGCCCGTGGGCCTGCGGCTCTCGAAGGAATGCCTCAACATGAGTGTCGATGCCGGATCGCTGGAAGCTGTCATCGCGATGGAGGACCGCAACCAGGTCCTGTGCAGCCGTTCGGAAGATTTTGCGGAAGGTATCAGGGCCTTTCTCGAAAAACGAAAGCCTGTGTATATCAGGCGATAGCAACAAAGATCCGCAAAGGACAAAGAAATTCCGGGAGACGCAAAATGAGTGGGAGTGCAGCCGCGGTGCTGGAAAAGCCGGGCTTTCGCAAGATCGAATGGCTGCCGCGCGACATCGCGATCGAGCGTCGAGACGACGGCGCGATCGTCCTGAAGTCGCGCATTCCGCTCAGCCCCTACGAGAAGCATATTCCAGCTTCGCTCGCGAAATGGGCGAAGCAGGCGCCAGAGCGGATCTGGCTTGCCCAGCGCTCCGGCCCGGAGCGGCAATGGCGCAACCTGTCCTATGCCGAAGCCAAGCGTACGGTGGATGCGCTCACGCAAGCGCTGCTCAATCTGAAGCTCGAGCCCGGACGTCCGGTCACGATCCTATCAGGCAATTCGGTCGAGCACGCGCTGATGACGCAGGCCGCGATGCAGGCGCGGCTGCCGGCGGCGCCAGTGTCGCCGGCCTATTCGCTGATGAGCCAGGATCATCTCAAGCTCAAATACCTGTTCGACCTGGTCAAGCCGGCCGTGATCATGGTGCAGGACGGCCCGACCTTCGAGAAGGCGCTGCGCGCGCTTGATCTCAATGGTGTCACTGTCGTCCACGTCGCGCGCCCCTGCGAGGGCATCAAGAGCCTCAGCTTCGCCGAACTGGCGGCAACGCCCGTCACTGATGATGTCGAGGCCTCGATCGCGCAGATCACGCCGCAGACCGTGGGCAAGCTGTTGTTCACCTCAGGCTCGACCGGCATGCCCAAGGCGGTCATCAACACCCAGGAGATGATGTGCGCCAATGCCGCGATGATGATGCAGGTGCGGCCGCGCGATCCCAATGGTCCGCTCGCGACTTTTCTGGACTGGATGCCCTGGAATCACACCATGGGCGGTAATGCGCTGTTCAACCCGGTGCTGATCGATGGCGGCACGCTCTATATCGACGACGGCCGGCCGATGCGGGGCCAGTTCGACGAGACCATCCGTAACCTGCGCGAGATCTCGCCGACCTATTACGCCAACGTCCCCGCCGGCTACGCCGCACTGGCGGCGGCGATGGAAAAGGACGATGTGCTCTGCCGCAGCTTCTTCAGGAATCTTTCCGTGATGGCTTATGGCGGCGCGCGGCTGCCGGATGATCTCTACGATCGGATGCAGGCGCTTGCGGTCCGCTCCACCGGCGAGCGCATCGTGTTCTATACCGGATGGGGCTCGACCGAGACCGCGCCGACCTCGACTGGCACCTATTGGGACACCGAGCGCGTCGGCCTGATCGGACTGCCGTTCCCCGGCGTCGAACTGAAGATGGTGCCGTGCGGCGCGAAATATGAGTTGCGTCTGCGCGGCGTCAACGTCACGCCCGGCTATTTCGGCCAACCCGAGCTCACCAGATCGGTGTTCGACGAGGAAGGCTTTTACTGCATCGGCGATGCCGGCGTGTTCGTCGACCCCGAGGATCCCGTGCAGGGCATCATCTTCGCCGGCCGCGTGGTCGAGGATTTCAAGCTCGCGACCGGCACCTTCGTGCATGTCGGCTCGCTCCGCACCGACGCGATCGCTGCGGCAACGCCTGTCGTGCACGATGCGCTTGTGGCCGGGCAGGATCGCGCCTTCATCGGCCTGCTCGCCTGGCCCAATCTTCATGCCTGCCGGCAGCTCATCGGCGATCCCAACGCTACCTTCGAAGACGCTGTGAAGCATCCCGAGGTGATCGCCTGTTTCAGGCGCGGGCTGGAGGCGCACAACGCGTCCGTCGCCGGCGCCAGCAGCCGGCGTATCTCGCGCGCGATGCTGATGGTCGAGCCGCCCTCGATCGACGGCAACGAACTCACCGACAAGGGCTACATCAACCAGCGCGCCGGCCTCGAGCGCCGCGCGGCGCTGGTGGAAAAGCTCTATGCCGACACACCCGACGCAGATGTGATCGTGCTGCAATGAAAATCAACTCTCGCCACTCGTCATTCCGGGGCGCCGCGCAGCGGCGAACCCGGAATCCATTTCTCCGCTTGCGCGCGTGGCCCGATGGATTCCGGGTTCGCGCTTCGCGCGCCCCGGAATGACAGTTCCTTGTTACGCATCATCAACCCGAGTGAAACGCCATGAATTTCGATTTCTCCGACGAACAGAAGCAGATGCGCGACGAGGCGCGGAAATTCCTTAGCGAGCAATGTCCGCCGAAAGCGGTGCGCGCGGTGCTCGATGGCAAGGCCGCCTACGACAAGGAACTCTGGAAGGGCCTCGCCGAGATGGGCTTTCTCGGCGTCGCGATCCCCGAACAGTTCGGCGGTGCGGGCGCGGGCCATCTTGAGCTCTGTGTGATCGCGGAGGAGATGGGCCGGGCGCTGGCGCCGGTGCCGTTCTCTTCGACCGTGTATCTGGCGGCCGAAGCCTTGATGCTCGCCGGCAGCGATGCGCAGAAGCAGAAATGGCTGCCGAAGATCGCCGCAGGCGAAGCCATCGGCACGCTGGCGCTGTTCGAGGGCAAGGGCAATCCGTCGCCGAAGGCGATCAAGCTCACTGCGGCGGGCGCAGCGCTCAACGGCACCAAGAAGCCGGTGCCGGACGGCGCCATCGCCGATTTCGCCGTGGTGGCCGCGCGCACCGGCTCGACCGGACGTGATGCCGATATCTCGCTGTTCCTCGTCGATCTCAAGGGGAGCGGCGTCGAGGTCAAGGAATTGACCAATCTCGATCCGACCCGCGGCCAGGCGGAGCTCACTTTCACCAACGCCAAGGCCGAGCCGCTCGGCGCCACCGGCGAAGGCTGGGGCATCATCACGCAAGTGCTCGACCGCGCCGCGGTGCTGCTGGCCTTCGAGCAGGTCGGCGGCGCCGACCGCGCGCTGGAGATGGGCCGCGACTACGCGCTCGATCGCATCGCCTTCGGCCGCCCGATCGGCTCGTTCCAGGCGGTGAAGCACATCCTCGCCGACATGTATGTCTCGGCGACGCTGGCGCGTTCCAATTGCTACTACGGCGCCTGGGCGCTCTCGACTAACGCCGCGGAGTTGCCGGAAGCGGCCGCCGCGGCGCGGATCAGCGCGACGCAGGCGTTCCAGCACTGCGCCAAGAACAACATCCAGGTCCATGGCGGCATGGGTTTCACCTGGGAGTTCGACTGCCACATGTACTACCGCCGCGCCAATGCCACCGCGCTCGGCCTCGGCAGCCTCTCTTATTGGGAGGACGCCCTGATCGACCGCATGCGCAAGAAGAACGCGGCGTAAGTCGTAATGACCGTAGGATGGGTAGAGCGAAGCGAAACCCGTCAAACCAGTGGCGGCAAATGATGGGTTTCGCTGCGCTCTACCCATCCTACGACGCCACGAAACACGGCCGAGGATTTTAGAACATGAATTTCGACGACACCCCGCAGGAAGCCGCGTTCCGCGCCGAGGCGAGAGCCTGGATCGCGGTGAACGCGCCGAAGCAATATGAGGAAGAGCTGCGCACATCCTCGCTCGGCCGCGTCCAGCTCAAGAATGCCAACATCCTCGAGGTCGCAAAGGCCTGGCAGAAGAAGAAGGCGGATGCCGGCTGGGCCTGTCTGCACTGGCCGAAGGAATATGGCGGCCGTGGCGCCTCGCCGATCGAGCGCGTGATCTGGCAGCAGGAGGAGGGTCCGTTCGGCAGGCTCAGCGCGATGTTCATCATCGGCCACGGCATGTGCGGCCCGACCATGATGGCGTTCGCCCGCGAGGAGCATAAGCGCCACTATCTGCCGCCGCTGGCCTCGGGCGAAAAGATCTGGTGCCAGCTCTTCTCCGAGCCCGCAGGCGGGTCCGACGTCGCGGGGCTTCGTACCCGTGCGGAGAAGAAGGGCGACGAGTGGATCATCAACGGCCAGAAGATCTGGACCTCGGGCGCGCATTATTCCGACTACGGCATCCTGCTGACCCGCACCGATCCGACCGTGCCCAAGCACAAGGGCCTGACGATGTTCTTCCTGGACATGAAGAGCCCAGGCGTCGAAGTCAGGCCGATCAAGCAGGCGAGCGGGCAGTCCGACTTCAACGAGGTCTATTTCACCGATGTCAGGATTCCCGATCATCAGCGGCTCGGCGAAGTCAATGACGGCTGGAATGTCTCGCTGACCACGCTGATGAATGAGCGAATGTCGATCGGCGCCGGCGTCTCGACCGGTTTCCCGGAACTGTTCGAGTTCTGCAACAGTTTGATGCTGGAGGACGGCCCCGCGATCGAAGATCGCAGTGTTCGTTCAAGGCTTGCAAACTATGCGGTCAAGGCGAGCGGGTTGAAATACACCAGCATGCGCGCGATCTCGGCCCTGTCGAAGGGCGAGCGGCCGGGCCCGGAGAATTCCATCGGTAAATTGGTGGCGGGATCGATGATCCAGGAAGTCGCGATGTACGCGCTCGACCTGCAGGGCGCCGCCGGCGTGCTGAGCGGGACGGATGCGGAACTCGCCGGCAAGTTCCAGGCGATGCTGCTGCGCGCGCCCGGCACCCGCGTCGAGGGCGGCACCGACGAGATCATGCGCAACATCATCGCCGAACGGGTACTGGGATTGCCAGGTGATATCAGGGTCGACAAGGACGTGCCGTTCAACCAGATACCGACGAAGGGAAGGTCCTAGACCCTCATCCTGAGGAGCCCGCGGAGCGGGGTCTCGAAGGTTGCAGGCCCGCCTGGGGCCTCATGGTTCGAGACGGCGCTGCGCGCCTCCTCACCATGAGGGTTGATAGAGAACAAGAATAGAGATTGAGAGGTCCGCCATGAACTTCGACGATACCCCGGAGGAAGCCGCCTTCCGCGCCGAGGCGCGCAAATGGGTCGAGGCCAACGCGCCCAAGGAGTATGAGGCGGAGCTGTCAAGGTCGTCGCTCGGCCGTATCCGGCTGGAGAAGGCCGAGATCGTCGACGTCGGCAAGGCCTGGCAGAAGAAGAAGGCAGAGGCCGGCTGGGCCTGTCTGCACTGGCCGAAGGAATATGGCGGCCGCGGTGCTTCGCCGATCGAGAAGGTGATCTGGCAGCAGGAAGAGGGCATCTACGGCAAATTGACCCAGCCGTTCCAGATCGGCGAGGGCATGTGCGGCCCAACCGTGATGGCCTATGGCAGCGAGGAGCATAAGCGGCGCTATCTGCCGAAGCTCGCTTCGGGCGAAGAGATCTGGTGCCAGCTCTTCTCCGAGCCGGCCGGCGGCTCTGACGTCGCAGGGCTGCGCACGCGCGCGGAAAAGCAGGGCGACAACTGGATCATCAACGGCCAGAAGATCTGGACCTCCGGCGCGCACTATTCCGATTACGGGCTTTTGATCACGCGCACCGATCCCAACGTGCCAAAGCACAAGGGCCTCACCATGTTCTTCCTGGACATGAAGAGCAAAGGCGTCGAAGTCCGCCCGATCAAGCAGGCCAATAGCATGCAGGAGTTCAACGAGGTCTATTTCACCGACGTGGTGATCCCGGACAGCCAGCGGCTTGGCGCGGTCGGCGACGGCTGGAACGTCTCGCTGACCACCTTGATGAACGAGCGTATGTCGATCGGCGCGCGGCTTGCGACCGGCTTTCCGGAAATGTTCGAGTTCTGCTCGAATTTGATGACGGAGGACGGGCTTGCGATCGACGATCCCGCCGTGCGCTCGAAGCTCGCGAGCTGGGCCGTGAAGGCAAGCGGACTGAAATACACCAGCTACCGCGCGATCTCTTCGCTCTCCAAGGGCGAGCGGCCGGGACCGGAGAACTCGATCGGCAAGCTCGTCGCGGGCACCATGCTGCAGGACATCGCGACTTACGCGATGGACCTGGAAGGCGCCGCCGGCGCGCTCACGGGCGCTTCGGAGGAAGTGGCAAGCGGCCAGTTCCAGCAGATGCTGCTCACTTCACCGTCGATGCGGATCGCCGGCGGCACGGATGAAATTTTGCGCAACATCATCGCCGAACGCGTGCTCGGTCTGCCCGGCGATATCCGCGTCGACAAGGACGTGCCGTTCAACAAGATCCCAACCAAAGGACGCTGACCATGGATGCGAAAACGCCAAGCCCGCGTTACACGACGGAAGATCGCATCGGCGTTCTCGAAGAGCTCCTCAACGAGCGCTACTCCGTTCGCGCCTTCCTGCCGCGCGAAGTGCCGCGGGAGATCATCGAGCATGTGCTCAACGTGGCGCAGCGTACCGCGTCCTGGTGCAACAGCCAGCCCTGGCAGGTCCTGATCGCGAGCGGTGAGGCCAAGGAACGGTTCCGCAAATCGATCTATGCCGAGGCGGCTTCCGGTGCCAAGGACGACCATGACTTCACGCCGCCGCGCGAATATGTCGGGGTCTATCTTGAGCGCCGCCGCGAAAGCGGCTTCCAGCTCTACAACACGCTTGGCATCGCGCGCGGCGATAAGGCGGCGTATGCGAAACAGGCGCTGGAGAACTACAATTTCTTCGGGGCGCCGCATGTCGCTGTTATCCACACCAACGAGCCGCTCGGCATTTACGGCGCAATCGATTGCGGCGCCTATGTCTCTAATTTCATGCTGGCGGCCCAGGCGCTGGGGCTCGGCACCATCCCGCAGGCGGCGCTCGCCCGCCATTCCGGCCTGATCCGCCGTCACTTCAACCTGCCCGACGACCGCCGCGTCGTCTGCGGCATCTCCTTCGGCTACGCCGATCACAGCCACAAGGTGAACAGCTATCGGACCTCAAGGGCGACCGTCGCAGATGCCGTGACGTTCCTGGATGAGTAGTCCGTGATCTCGACGTGGCTCGTTTAACCCGCGACCGATCAGCGGGTGCGCGTCGGCGGTTTCGGTAGCTTGTCAGGGTCGAATTTTGGTGTCGGCCCGATCGGCTCCGGTGCAGGCAGCTGTGGTTCGCTGAGAATCAGGGTCCCTTCAAGGATCACTCCCGGCACCTGCTCCGCGGTCGCTGTGTAACGACCCAATTTGTCGGCGCACGTTCCTTCAAGCCGAAGCGTAAGGTCATCGGCGCCGAAGACGGTTGCATGTGCTTCGGTGTGCCTTCTGATCGATAGGATGGCGGTGAAGCGGTCCCCGTCGATTTCGCAGGAGCCGCTATAGGTCGTGATGCTGTCATGACCCCATATCCTGCCGTCTTCGACATGGGCGATGCCGGTGCCTTTGGCCCAGCGAGGTCTTGAACCACGCTGCATAGGTACCGTTTCTGAGCATGGAGGAACCTTCTCCCTCGGTGTTCACAGATGCCCCAGCCGGATCATCGACATGGCTAGCGCTAAAACTTGGTTAACCTCCTTCTCCGGGCGAATCCGGTGAAGAGCTGCGCAGCGGATCCAAGTGCAGCGGACCCAAGTGCGGCCGCCCCAGTCGCCGACCTCGACCGGCTGGTTGCGCAATCCGTGCCATTGACGTTTGCCGGCAGCAGCGCGCCCACGGTCAGAACTTCGCCGGCCGTTTCTCCGCGCGCGCCTTGATGCCTTCCTTGATCTCGGTCCCGCGCAGGCTCTCGCGATGACGGGTGTCGGCGGCTTCCTTGTCGAACTCGCCGTGAGCGAATTCATTGATAGCGCGCTTCATGCCGGCCATCGCGCGAGGCGCGTTGGCGGCGAGCAGGCTCGCGAGCCGGTCGACCTCCTGGTCCAGTTCGCCCTCGGGCACCATGGCGGTGAGATAGCCGATCCGCAGCATCTCCACCGCGCTGATCTTCTGCCCGGTCAGAAACAGCATCTTGGCATTGTTGACGCCGAGCCGCGACACATAACGCCTGATACCGCTCGGGTAATAGTGCAGGCCGAGCTTTGCGGCCGGCATGAACATCTCCGCGGTGTCGACGCCGATGCGGAAGTCGCAGGCAAGCGCCAGATCGGTCGAGCCGCCATAGACGCCGCCGTTGAGCCGGCAGATCGTGGGCACCCGCAGATCTTCGAGCCGGTTGGCCACGCCCTCGAACGCGGAACCGGAGCTCGGCTCGTCGCTGCCAGCACCGGCGCGGGCCGCCACCGAATTGAGATCGTAGCCGGCGGAAAAGGCCCGGCCGGTGCCGGTCAGCACCAGCACGCGGACGGCGGGATCGGCCTCGACGCGGTCGAACAGTCGCACCAGCTCGACCAGATCTTCCGCCTGCAGCCGGTTCATGTGCTTGGGACGGTTGAGGCGGATGGTGGCGCGAGGGCCCGAAATCTCGAGCTGCGGCGGGGTTGCGGTCTCGGCCGCGTCAGACATGGTTTGCTCCATTGTTGGTTCTCCAGCTCGCGCCGGTTTGGCGTCGGTCGTCTCGGCAAGGCCGGGCCTGTTGGCTGCTTCGCGGACGTGGTAATCCACACCGGTTGCCGGAAGGTGCCTTTCCTTGCCCAGCCCGTCAACGACCACTGGCAAATGGCTGCATTCCGCCTCGGTCTCACCCGTCTGGGCATGCCAGGCCGCCCTGGCCGGCGCCTGATTTGCCTGACAAAGTCGTGAGATTCGCGAACAAAAGAGCGACATTTCCCGTATATCAGGGAGAGGCTGCCGTGCGGGGCGGCCCCGGATTTAAGAAATCGCGGCGACATTCACTGCTTAGAAATTGGTTGGTTTCCTATGGATACCTCACATCTTGTTCAGCACGCAGGGACTGCCGGCACGTTGTTCGCGTCGATCTTCGTGATCGCGACCACCACGATGCGGACAATGATTCCCTTGCGCGTTTTCGGCATTCTCGCAAACATTGTCCTGATCATCACAGCCATTCCGATCCATAATTATCTGGTCATTCTGGTCCAGGTGGTCATGCTGCTGGTCAATACCTATCGCCTGCACCAGATGCTGCAGCTCGTCCGCGACGTCAGGAAGTCCGTCAACAGCGATCTCTCGATGGAATGGCTGAAGCCGTTCATGACCGAGCGCAAATGCAGCGCCGGCGAAGTCCTGTTCTACAAGGACGAGAAGGCCGACAGCATGTTCTACATCGTCAGCGGCCGCTTCCGCCTGGTCGAGTCCGGCATCGAGCTGCCGGTCGGCGCCATTGTCGGCGAGCTTGGCATGCTGTCGCCGTCCAACGTCCGCACGCAGACGCTGGAATGCGTCCAGGGCGGCGTCATCCTTTCGGTGAGCTACGACCAGGTCGAGCAGCTCTATGTGCAGAACCCGGCCTTCGGCTTCTACTTCCTCAGGCTTGCCAGCGCGCGGCTGTTCCAGAATATCGATACGCTGGAGCAGCGGCTGGCCCAGCAGGTGGCGGCGGTAGAGCCGAAGCCGGCATGACGAGCGAGAGTGCAACCGTGGCGGACGATGGCATCCTGTCCTCGTTGCGTTATCTGTTCGCCGATTTCCTCGGCGACGATGACGACACGCAGCCAGTGCTTCCCGAGGGATTGCCGGAGAGCGTCGCAGCCGTCGCGAGCGATGCCATCCACCTGCTGATCGACTATCAGAGCGCCGGCTATGCGCAGCTCTATGTCGACCGCTTGCGGCGCTTCGTCGGCAGGCGCGACGTCGACGAAGCGACGCTTGCCGAGATCGCGCAGTTGATGATGCAGCGCATGGCCTATGAGGATCCGATCCGGATCGCGCAATTGAAACTGCTCGAGCTCGGCGACAAGGGTGCGCAGGCCGGATCGGTGGATATCAGGAGATTCCGGTTCGACGAACTGGTTGATGCTCTGCCCGCGGCGATCGCCGAGCCGGTGCTCGATATCCTGGAGCGGCTGGGCTGGGCACGAAGGACGGTCAAAGTCCGCTTCTCCACCAAGAACCGCTTCAGCATCCGCCGCCTGAAGCTTGAGGCCGGCCTGAAGCGCTGGCGCCTGTTCTCGATTCGCTACGCCAAGGAGCGGGTCTGGGTGGAGCGCTGGCTGCATATGATCAACCGCAGCCTGGCCAAACAGCCCGCGGCAGCCCTCGCTGTCATCCGGACGGCGACGATGATCGAAGGCTATGGCGCGAGCTACCGCCACGGGCTCGCCGACTGGCACACGATCATCGACGACCTCGCCAAGCCGACCTTCGATGGCGTGCTCGCCTTGCCTGATCTCGCCGAGACCATTGCGGAGGCACGCGCGGCAGCGATGCCCGATCCGCGCCAGGCGGCGCTGAAGCGCAAGATCGCGGAGATCCGGGCCCGTCTGCCTGCCGAAGCCAGCGCAGCAGCCGGGTGATCGTTCGATTTATCTGAGCATGATCTCTTTCGGAAAACCGGTGCCCACTTTTCCGGATCATGTTTTATCGCGGGCCGTCCTCGCGCGAGGACAGTTTCGGCGGTTCGTCATAGCCGCGGCGGCTCGAGTAGAACAGGAGTGCCATTAGGCCGACGCCGATGACAACAGAGAACACGATGCCGATTGCCATGGCTGCATAGCCTTGGCCGGGCATCGCGGCACCCGGCATTGTGAGTCCCTCATAGGCGAAGACGCCAACGGCCGCCAGAATCGCGAGCAAGGCAAGGATGATCGCCACTCGCATGGCTGCTGCCTTTCCTGTTTGGGTAACAAGAGCCGGCAGGCGGGTTGTGTTCCTGCGAAAGCCGTTATTTCGCGGCGGGAGCCAGATTGCTGAGCGACCGCTTGCCCGCGGCGATCAGTTCCGTCAGCGTGGTCTTGCCGCCCTCGGCGGATCTGATGATTCGTCTCGCGATTCTCTTGCGAACCGAGTGCCGTTCGCCATGCTGCGTTTGCTCACATATCCGATCCAAGGCGGCGTTCATGATTGCCAAGGTCTTCGAATCAAATTTGCTCTCGATCATTTGCCCCTCCCTGATCTCACCTCTCATTGGTCGCATCGACATGGCGGACGCTCAGCATGGCGCTGACATCGAGGACATTCTCGGTCTGCCGGGCTTTCTTCATTAGCGCATCGCGCTCGCGGCCAAGCGGCAACCGGCGCGCAGCGGCGCGGGCATCGCGGGCGAATTTCTCTAAACGGACCTCGAATGGCTCGGTCGGCCGCGATCTGTTTCGCTTCTTCTTCATGCCGCCTCCGATCTGGAAGCGAAGCTAGTCTGACGCCTGGACAGCGTCCTTAACCTATGAAAGCCGATCAAACCAAAGATGCAAATCTCGGGCGACTGGAACGTTTGCAGCAGTCGGGCGTAAGCCTGTTGCTTCCGCTATCCGTCCCCGGAGGATGGCGGAGCACTCCGATGACAGGCCCCGGCGAAAGAGATCGTCGGGGCCGTCGAGATATCAGGGAAGCAGCCGATGACGCGTTCGGATCAGGGTATCGTCAGGGACAACAAGGGCGAGGAGCAGCCTGCCGACAAGCGTCGCGCTCAGACCGTTCACAAGACGGATCCGAAGCATTCGGTTTCGAAGGAGGCGACCCGCGATCCCAAGCTCACCGACGACAACAAGACGCCGGGGTCGGGCATGGGCCCCGACGACAGCGGCGACGCGCCGACGGGATAGAAGGACGCGCGTGGCTTTCTTGCGGGGCTGCGCGTGGCGACGGCCTGACACGAAGGGGTCCACTTATCGGGAGCCATCTCGGGAGTCATCGTCAAGTTTGGCGACGATGCGCACCCCCTGCCAGACCTCGACCGTCCCGCCATTGAAGTGCTGGCGTGCCCTGGCGACAGCCTCGTCGTCGGTCTCGCTTTCCAGCTCCATTTGCTTCCGAATGTGGCCGTCGCTTCCCAACAGATAGGCCCGGTATTCCTGCATCACATTTCCCCGACTGCACCAACAGCGATTGTCACAGACAGGGTTCCGCTCGCGCATTAACATGTGCTGGGGTCGTTGAAGAAACTCGCCTTTCAGGCGTCACTATCTGCAACCTGATAGAGTATAATATATAATTGGCTACTTGAGGGGGAATAACATAGGTTATTGAAAACGGTCTTATCCTTTACTCGACTTATTAGCGGGGAGACTGTTCCTTTGAGTCCACTCGTTCGTAAGCTTGAGCAGTTTGTGCGGCTGTCGTCGGCCGATCGCGCGTACCTCACCCGCGCGGCATCGGAACGGCTGCGCAAGTTCGGTCCCAGGGTCGATATCGTGCGCGAGGGCGAGAGGCCCAAGGACGTGCAATTGGTCGTTGCCGGCTGGGCATGCCGCTACAAGCAGTTGGAGGATGGGCGACGGCAGGTGGTGTCCTTTTTCCTGCCGGGCGATAGCTGCGATCTCAACGTCTTCATCCTGCGCGAGATGGACCATTCGATCGGCTCGATCACGGACTGCACCATCGCCGACCTGTCGCGCGATTTCTTCGAGGAGATCAGCGTCGGATATCCGCGCATCGTGACGGCGCTCTGGTGGGAAAGCCTGGTTGATGCCGCGATCCAGCGCGAATGGACGTTGAACCTGGGTCAGCGCACGGCGCTGGAGCGCATGGCGCATCTTTTGTGCGAGCTCTTCTTCCGCCTACGCCTTGCCGGTCTCACCAACGGCGACGGTTGCGACTTCCCCCTGACGCAGGCCGATCTCGCCGACGCCAGCGGGCTGTCCAAGGTGCATGTCAACCGCACCCTGCAGGAATTGCGTTCGGCGAATCTGATCGTATTGAAAGGCAGGACGCTTGTCGTGCCGGATCTTCGGCGCCTGATGAATGCCGGCCTGTTCAACGCCAACTATCTGCATATGGAGCGCGAAGGCCGTCAGCTCGATGCCACCGAGTGATGCCGCCCGGTCGGTGATCGCTTGACGCTTGGTATTGCGGACGCCTGGAGCGGGAGCGGTGACGCTCTGGCCCGGCAGCCGATCGTCGCGCCGCGACGCGAGGCGCGGTTCGCAATCTTCTTGAAATGCCCGTTTCACCTGCTCTGTTTGCGAACATATATCTGTTTGATTTTGCTATATTTTTTGTTCCAACGTAACTCCATCGCGTTCAGGAGGTGGCGATCGTATTGGGCGGGCGATGCCGCGCGGCTGAACGATGTCCGGCTTTGTCCCGACTACGGATCGCCGTCGACTGTTAACCTTTATGGCCTGCGCGACGATGCCGCAGCACTATCGCCGTAGGGCCACACCATATGAATTTCGGAGGACCGAGAGGTGCATTCGGGCGCGGGAGATGCCATAAATGGCCGCAAGTTTTGAATATTGCGGGTTTAAGAAAAAGTTGCGCTGACGCCCAGGTCCGGTTTCTCTCCATCATTTTCCATCAGTCGCAGCGAAGGGCGTCAGCTTTGTCGTTTCCATCCATGTCGTCGTCGGTCCCGGTTGCTGCACTGGTAGGATGGATGCTGCTGCTGACCGCCAAGCACATCGTGGCGGACTTCTTTCTGCAGACTTCCTGGATGGCGATCGGCAAGGATCAGAAGACCGGCTGGGCGCTGCCCTTGTTTGCGCATTGTCTCGTGCACCTCGCGACCTCGCTGCTCGTGATCCTGGTGATCGCGCCGAGATTCTGGTTCGTCGCCTTCATCGATTTCTTCATCCACCTTGCGGTGGATCGCGCCAAGGGAATCACCACCTCGACCTTCGGCGTCACGACCGAGCACCCGTGGTTCTGGTCACTGATCGGCGTCGATCAGGCGCTGCATCACCTGACCGGCTTCGGCCTTGCAATCTTTATGGCCGCGAACTGAGCCCAATTCTCTCCGTCATTCCGGGGCGGGCTCCGCGCGAGAATCCATTACGCCGCACGCGCAGGCCGAGAAATGGATTCCGGGCTCGATGCTTCGCATCGCTCCGGAATGACGTGCGCGTTTCTGATTCGCTCAAAAATCGCAATCACCCCGGACGACTACTGGCACCCGTGGTTAACCCTTCGTTAGAGAATTGCACGGCATCTTCCGGACCAGGGAGAACTGCAATGTTTTCAAGCCGCAACGCCTTCGAGAACGACGTTTGCCCGGTCCGCGAGGAGCTGCTCGGACAGATGTACCGCGCCAATCCTGCCGGCCTCCAGGCCCTCGTCGAAAGCGTCTCGTCCGATGTCCGGGCCATGCTGGCGCTGTTCTGCTATCGCCGCCATCATCTGCATTCGCTGGCAGTGGCGATCGCCGCAAGCTGCAGCGAACGCGAGCTCGCTTATTTCGGCGGCCACGTCGGCAACAACCTTTATAAACTGTCCCGCCAGCCGGCCCGCTCGGCATCGCCCTCGCATGGCGGCCGCAAGCCGATCACGCTGTCGACCAAGCCGCTCGCGACCTTCGCGCCGATCGTCGACGATCTCGACGAGGAAGAGGTTGCGGAGACTGTGACTGCCTAGGCCCTATACGGGACCACGAACTCTCCCTTATCCCGAGGAGCCGCAAAGCGGCGTCTCGAGGGATGGGCCGCGGGCGAGATCGGGGCCTCATGGTTCTCCCGGCGATGCGCAGCATCGTCCGGACGCGCGAAGACGCGCTCCTCACCATGAGGGACTCCTGCCCCATCCGGGCTACGATTCAACTGCCAACACCGGAAGTCCGTGCCGGCGTCGCGCCATCGCGCATTCGGCATCGCCGGGCATGCAGGTGCGGCAGACCTCGGGCCGTATCGCATAGATCGCGCAGCTCGTGGCCACGCCGATCTTGCCCGACAGCGCCGAGCAGCGGTCGCCGTCGCAGCGCATGCCGGATTGCCTTGCATTGACGTATTCCAGCGGGATCAGGTCGAGCTCCGCGTCGTCCTCGGTGGTGAAGCGGGGCCAGTTCTCCGAGTAGAAGCAGCACGCGCCGCAACCCTGGCAGGGATTCTCGGTCGCATTTTCGATCGCCATCAGATGTCCTTCGGCGCTTCCCAGACCAGGCTGCGGCGCCAGCGCGCCCGCAACAGGTCGCGCCTCTCGGGATATTTCTCGTCATGATAGACCGCGTCGAGCACGCGGTCGGTGCGGAAACTGCGGAAATCCTTCCGCAGCTCGCACCACGCCGCCAGGATGCGCACCGCCTCGTGATAGCCGACCGCGATCGGCCAGATCGTGCGTTCGGTGTCGCGGCCACGTTCATCGCGATAGTTGAGCGTGATCTTCTTGCCGTCGTGGATCTGCGCGCGTGTCCGCACCATGTCGATGCGGTCGGGTTCTCGGTTCCACGCCGAACGCGCGCGGCTTGCGGGTTCGAGCACGAACGGCCGCAACCGCTCCGGCACGGTATCGGCGATCTTGGCCATCAGATCCTGTGCGGCGCGCGCCAGCGCCGGATCGGCGTGGCCCGTGACCCAGCTCGCGCCGAGCACGCAGGCCTCGATCTCGTCGGGTGTCAGCATCAAGGGCGGCAGGTCGAATCCCTTCTCCAGGATATAGCCCATGCCGGCTTCGCCGCGAATCGGCACGCGCTGCTCGATCAGGGTCGCGATGTCGCGATAGATCGTGCGCTTGGATGTCTCGAGCTCGGCGGCGATCGCGTCCGCGGTCAGCGGTTTGCGGGTGCGCCGAAGCACCTGGATGATCTGAAACAGCCGGTCGGCGCGTCTCATAGTCGGTCTCTTTGGCTGGCTAGTTCCGGGCCGTCGATTTTCTCAAGGTCCGCCTCGCCGCTGCTGACAGGATGTTGGCAGCAGGGGGTGGTTATAACGGGACAACATCTCAACTGAAGGGAATTTGTCCATGCTGAATCGTCTTGATACGGGCGGCTTCGATAGCCGTCTTGAAAGGTTCAGGCGAGCCCAAACCTTTGCGTTGGAACAGCTCGTCACGATCCACACCGTCTCCTCCGATCTCCGTTGGGCGCTGATCGAACTGGCCCTGCGTTCGATCGCGGCCCTGTTCACGGCCATCGGAAAGCATCTGGTTTTCCGGGGCCGCCGCCTCGTGAAACGGGTTCGTTTGGCGACCCATTTTACCCCTGCTGACACCATGGTGGCAGCAGGGGGCCGCTAGGCTCGGCATCGTTTTTTGGAAATTGGGAGGCTTCATATGATCATTCTCCATGGCTTCGGTCCGGGGTTCGGCTTGCCGGAAATCAGCCCGTTCGTGACCAAGACCGAGGTCCAATTGAAAATGGCCGGGCTTGCCTATTGCAAGGAGAAGGCGATGCCGCCGAGTTCGCCCAAGGGGCAGTTGCCCTATATCCGTGACGAAGCGGAGACCATCGCCGATTCCACTTTCATCCGCGCGCATATCGAAGGCAAATACGGCTTCGACTTCGATGCGCCCTTGAGCTTGCAGGCGCGCGCGCAGGCCTGGGCCTTCGAACGGATGATCGAGCACCATGTCTATTGGGCTTTGGTCGGCGCACGCTGGGTCGATGAAACCAATTTTGCCAAGGGGCCGGCACATTTCTTCGACGGCGCGCCGGAACACATGCGCGAGAAACTACGTGAGGATGCTCAATTCCGGGTCGCCGAGAATTATCTCCTGTCTGGCCTTGGCCGCCATGCGCCCGACGACGACATCGACCTCGCCATCCGATCGCTGTTCGCACTTTCCGTGCAGCTCGGCGACAAGCCGTATTTGATGGGCGATACGCCGTGCGGCACGGATGCCACCGCGTTCGGGGCGCTTGCGGGAATCCTGACCCCGTTTTTCGATTCGCCGCTACGCGCGCGGACCGAGAAATTCAGCAATCTCACCGACTATGTCGACCGGATGATGGGGCAATATTATCCGGAATTCGCCTGGTCGCCCGTGCGCGAAGCGGCCTGAGATCAGTTCGCCTAAGATGATGTCGCAGGCTGCGGCTGGCGCTTCAATGCAGCCAGCTCCGCTTCGAGCTCCGCGATCCGTGCGTCGCGTGCGGCGAGTGCCGCAGCGACATCGGCGGCATCGAATTTCTGCGGGATGTGCTGCGGACAGTTGGTGTCCCAAGCCGATATCTTGAACAGGATCACCTGCTCGGGACGCGCCCTGTAATCCTTGGGCGTCAGTGATTGTGTCAGCGCCGGGTCGTCGTCGACCACGCGCGCTTCTCCCCAGAGCTTGACGCGTCTGCGATGCGCGTAATCCATCAGGAAAATATACGCCTTCGGATTTTCCGACAAATTGCCTTGGGTGATGTACTGCCGGTTGCCGCTGAAGTCGGCGAACGCGATGGTGCTGGCGTCCAGGACCTTGATGAATCCCTTCGGTCCGCCGCGGTGCTGGATATAGGGCTGGCCGTCGGCAGACGCGGTCGCGAGATAGAAGCTGTTGGTGTTGGCCAGGAAGGCTGCCAGATTCTCGTCGATCTCGGTGCGCCAACCGCGCCGTTCGACCTGGGCATAGGCCTCGCGCGAACCTTTGCGCGCCTGGATCGCCTTCACCGCCGGCGTGAAGGCGACGTCGCTCGGATAGATCTGAGTGTCTGACATTTGAACCTCCCGGCGTGGAGCGCCAAAGCGTCGTTTCACCGGACAAAATGGGATGGTTCCCTCAGTTGAACAATCAAGGCGATTGACACTTCACTGTTGCGGTTTATGCAATAATGCGATGGACCGCATTGATGCTATGCAGGCCTTCGTCGCCGTGGCCGATCTGCAGGGGTTTGCGCCTGCGGCTCGAAAGCTCGGGCTGTCGCCGTCGGCCGTGACCCGGCTGATCGCCGCGCTGGAGGAGCGGCTTGGTGCGCGGCTGTTGCAGCGGACCACGCGGTCCGTGACCCTGACCGATGCGGGCTCGCGCTATCTGGAGCGCGCCCGCCGCATCCTTGCCGATCTCGAAGAGGCCGAGGAGGCCGTCGAGGGCGAGCGCACACGCCCGGCCGGGCGATTGGTGATCTCGGCGCCGGCCGGTTTCGGCCGCCTGCATGTCAGTCCCATGGTGACGGCCTATCTGAAGCGCTATCCCGACGTCGGCGTCGACCTCAGGCTGTCCGACCGCATGATCAATCTGGTGGAGGAGGGCGTCGATCTCGCCGTCAGGATCGGGCATCTGCCGGATTCGACGCTTGTCGCCCGCCATGTCGGCGAGATGCGGCGCATCGTGGTGGCGTCGAAGGCATATCTGAGCGCCCGCGGCGAACCGATGCGGCCCTCGGAGATATCAGCGCATGACACCATTCAGTTCGGCGCCATGTCGGCGGCGCCGGATTGGCGCTTCGTCGAGGAAGGGCAGGAGGTCCGCGTCTCGCCGAGTCCGCGCTTCTCATCGAACAACGCCGATGCCGCGATTCAATACGCCGAAGCCGGCGGCGGGCTGACGCGGGTGCTCGCCTATCAGGCGGCTGCCTCGCTGAAGGCAGGGCGGCTCAGGATCGTGCTGGCGAAATTCGAGCAGCCGCCGCTGCCGATCCACATCGTCTATCCGACCTCGCGCCTGCTCTCGGCCAAGGTGCGCACCTTCGTCGATCTGGTGACTGAGACAGCCGACTGGCGGTTTGGGTAACGGCTCGTGCGCACCCCGCCGTCATGCCCGGGACAAGCCCGGCCATGACGGTGCAAGGCGCAGCATCACCCACTCACCGGAGCGCCATCGCGTTTCGGCATCACCCGGAACGTCCCACTCGCCCGCGCGATGATGACGTCGTCCGCCTTCACCAGGCTCTGCGTGAAGCAGATCGTGCTCCCGGTCTTGATCACGTCGGTCTCGACCGCGAGCCACTGCCCGATCCCCGCGGTGCCAATGAAATCGACCGCAAGCGAGACCGTCACCAGCGAAGATGTCCAGCCCATCACTTGGGCGCAGCTATAGCCCATCGCGTTGTCGGCGAGTGCAGCGATCAATCCACCATGGATCAGACCGCGCGAGTTGGTGTGCGCCCTTGCGAGCCTGAGCCCCATGATCACTGCCCTGTCGGTGCGCTTCGAATAAAGCGGCTCCCAGGGATCGGTGAGCGGGCTCTTGCGGAAGTGAGGCTCAAAGCCTTCCGGAATGTCGGCAATGACGGAAGTATCGGTGCTCATGGTCGGCCCGTATGTCTGATGATCTCGGCGCCATTGAACGCGATGTCGATGACAGTTTCACCGCATACAAAGTTTTAAACGGCATCTGCGCGGATGTTTGAAATGCTCCGTCGTCATTGCGAGCGAAGCGAAGCAATCCATTTCTCCCCGCGTGGGCGCATGGATTGCTTCGTCGCTACGCTCCTCGCAATGACGGCGTAGCCTGTCGGGTGGGCAAAGCGAAGCATGCCCACCATCGCGAGCGGAGTGCTGATGGTGCGCACGCTACGCTTTGCCCACCCTACGATTCTACAACGGCAGGCCGACGTAATTCTCCGACAGCGACGTCGATGCCGCCTTGGAGCTGACGAGATAGTCCAGCTCGGCGAGCTGGATACGTGCACCGAATTCGCCCTGATCGGGGAATTTGTGCAGCATCGAGGTCATCCACCAGGAGAAGCGCACCGCTTTCCAGACCCGCGCCAGCGCTCTGGCGGAATAGCCATCGATGCCAGCGGAAGATCTCTCGTCGTAATATTCACGTAAGCCTTGCGACAGGTAGTGCACGTCGCTGGCGGCGAGGTTCAGTCCCTTGGCGCCGGTCGGCGGCACGATATGCGAGGCGTCGCCGGCCAGGAACATCCGGCCGAAGCGCATCGGCTCGGCGACGAAGCTGCGCAGCGGCGCGATGCTCTTTTCGATCGAGGGGCCGGTGACGAGTTCGTCCGCCGCCTTCTGGTCGAGCCGCCGCTTCAGCTCGTCCCAGAACCGCTCGTCGGACCATTGGTCGATACGGTCGTCGAGCGGACACTGCACGTAATAGCGGCTGCGGTGCATCGAGCGCATCGTGCACAGCGCAAAGCCGCGGTCATGGTTGTTGTAGATCAGCTCATGCGAAACCGGAGGGGTCTCCGAGAGGATGCCGAGCCAGCCGAACGGATACACCCGCTCATACGTCTTGATGGCGGAAGCCGGCACGCTGGCGCGGCTGACGCCGTGGAAACCGTCGCAGCCTGCGATGAAGTCGCAGATGATCTCGCCTGCTTTGCCATTCTTCACGTAAGAGACGCGCGGATGGTCGGTGTCGAAATCATGCGGCTGGACATCGGCGGCCTGATAGATGGTGGTGAGCCCGGCCTTCTGCCGCGCGTTCATGAGGTCGAGCGTCACCTCGGTCTGTCCGTAGATCATGACCGTCTTGCCGGTCGCCGCGTGCATGTCGATGCGATGCCGGTCGCCGCCGAAGGCGAGTTCCAATCCGTGATGAATCAGCCCCTCGCGATGGGCGCGCTCGCCTGCGCCGACTTGGTCGAGCAGGCCGACCGTGCCCTCTTCCAGCAAGCCGGCGCGGATCCGTCCCAGCACATAGTCCGGCGTCTGCCGTTCCAGGATCACATTGTCGATGCCATGGGCGTGAAGTAGTTGCCCAAGCAACAATCCTGCCGGACCTGCGCCTATAATTGCTACCTTTGACCGCAATTTTTGCTCCTCCCGATACCGTAGGCCACAGCTTATACCCGCTGGCCGGCCGCTGTCGTCAGCTTGCAATGGTGATTATATCATATAACAATAATCGCAAAGGGCCACCAAAGGCCCGCAAAGAGGGAGAGGATGCCGATGAGGAAGACGGTTCTGGCGTTGCTGCTGGCCGCCAGCGTGACGCCTGCGTTCGGGCAGGAGAAGACGTTCGACCTGAAGATCTCGCATTGGGTGCCGGCCTCCCATCCGCTGCAAAAGTCGCTGGAGGACTGGGCCGCGGCGGTGGAAAAGGATTCCGGCGGCACCATCAAGGGCAAGGTGTTCCCGGCTCAGCAGCTCGGCAAGGCTTTCGACCATTACGACATGGCGCGCGACGGCATCGCCGATGTCACCTATGTCAATCCGGGCTACCAGCCCGGCCGCTTCCCGATCGTCGGCGCCGGCGAATTGCCGTTCCTGATCTCGGACGCCAAGGGCGGCTCGATGGGACTGGATGCCTGGTACCGCAAATATGCCGAGAAGGAGATGAAGGACGTCAAATATTGTCTGGCCTTCGTCCATTCGCCGTCTTCGTTCCATTCGCGCACCAAGAAGATCGTCGTGCCCGAGGATGTCAAAGGCCTGAAGATCCGCCCAGCCCATGCCACCATGGCCAATTTCGTCACCTCGCTCGGTGGCACCAATGTGCAGTCCTCAGCGCCTGAAGTGCGCGACATCATCGAGCGCGGCGTTGCCGACGGCGTCACCTTTCCCTGGGGCTCGCTGGTGCTGTTCGGCATCGACAAGGTGACGAAGTACGACATGGAGGCGCCGCTCTATGTCACGACCTTCGTGTTCGTCATCAACAAGGACAAGTACAACGCGATGTCCGACCGCCAGAAGGCCGCCATCGACAAGAATTGCTCGACCGAGATGGCGGGCATCGTCGGCGAGCACTGGGGTAAGTTCGAGGACGCCGGCATCGACAAGGTGAAGGCCGAGTCCGGCCACGAGGTCTACAAGCTGACGCCGGAACAGACCGCGCTGTGGAAGAAGGCGGCCGAGCCACTGGTCAAGACCTGGGCCGACGGCGTCAAGAAGGCCGGCGTCGATGCGGACGCTGCGATGGCCGACCTGAAGGCGTCACTCGCGAAGTACAATGCGCTCGCGCAGTAGTGCCTCATGAATCCGATGAGATCGGATTGTGCTGGTGCTGCATCGGCGGTGCCCCACCTCTCCCCTGGGAGAGGTCGGATTGCATCGCAGATGCGATCCGGGTGAGGGGTTCCGCTCCCTCGTGGGACCTGATCCCCCTCACCCGGCGCTTCGCGCCGACCTCTCCCCGATGGGGAGAGGTGAACCATGCTGCGAGACGGCCTCGATCAAGTGATCGTACGCAATAGGACACCGAGCACATGAAACGCGCTTACATGGACCGTTTCATCGACACGATCGAATGGATCGCGGCCGGATTTGTCGGCATCGTCGCCGCCAATATCTTCCTTGCGGTGCTCCTGCGAAACACGCTGAACTACGCGATTCCCGATTCCTTCGACATCGGGCGGATGCTGCTCGGCATCCTCATTTTCTGGGGCATCGCCGCGACGTCCTATCGCGGCACCCACATCACCGTCGACCTGGTCTGGGCCAATGTCGGGCCGAGATACCAACGTGTCATCGACGTGTTCGCGACGCTGGTGCTGCTGTTCGTGGTCTCCGTGCAGACCTGGACGTTGTTCGACAAGGTGCGCGGCACCTACAACGACAATGTCCTGACCTTCGACCTGCACATGCCGACTTGGCCGTTCTTTGCGCTCGCCTGGATCGGCGACGTCTCCGCCGTGCTTTTGATCGCGATCCGCACTTATCGGCTGATCTTCCACCCCGAGGAGATGCACGATCCCAAGATCAAGGCGACGGAGTAAGCGCCGATGAGTACCGACGCCGTCGCCATCATCGGCTTTGTCGCGCTGTTCGCGCTGATGTTGCTCCGCGTGCCCGTGGGCATGGCGATGGGCCTCGTCGGTGTCTGCGGTTTCAGCTATCTGGTCGGCGCCACGCCGGCGCTGAAACTGGTCGGCCAGACCTCGATGCGCACGGTGACCGACTACACTTTCGGCGTGATCCCGATGTTCCTCCTGATGGGGACCTTCGTCAGCAATTCCGGCATGAGCCGCGAATTGTTCCGAGCCGCCAATGGCTTTGTCGGCCATCTTCGCGGCGGGCTCGGCATCGCCACCGTCGCCGCTTGCGGCGGCTTCGCCGCGATCTGCGGCTCCTCGGTCGCGACCGCCGCGACGTTCTCGGCCGTGGCCTATCCGGAGATGCGCCGCTTCGGCTATCCGCAATCCTTTGCCACCGGCGTGATCGCGGCGGGCGGCACGCTGGGCGCGATGCTGCCGCCGTCGACCGTGCTCGCGGTCTACGGCATCATCACCGAGCAGGACATCGGGAAACTCTTCATCGCCGGCATTATCCCGGGCCTGCTCGCGATGACCATGTATATGATCACCATCGCGCTGATCGGCCATGTCAGGCCCGGCTTCCTGCCGACGGGGAAGCGGATTTCCTGGCGCGAGCGCTTTGCCGGCCTGCGCGACATCTGGGCGCCGGTGCTGCTCTTCATCTTTGTCATCGGCGGCCTCTACGGCCTGCCATTCCTGCCGCGCTTCACGCCGACGGAGGCCGGCGGCGTCGGCGCCACCGGCGCATTCCTGATCGGCATTCTCACCGGACGGTTGGACAAGGAGAAGATCCTTAATTCGTTGCTGCAGGCGACGCGCACGGCGGCCGCGGTGTTCACCGTGCTGATCGGCGCGCTGATCTTCGGCTATTTCCTGACGGTGACGCAGACCCCGCAAAAGGTCACCGAATTCCTCACCGGCCTCGGGCTCGGCAGCTACGGCATCCTCGCCGTCATCATGGTGATGTATCTCGTGCTCGGCTGCCTGATGGACGCCATGGCGATGATCATCCTGACCGTGCCGATCATCTTCCCGGTCATCATGCATCTCGGCTTCGATCCGATCTGGTTCGGCGTCATCATCGTGATGACGGTCGAGCTCGGCCTGATCCACCCGCCTGTCGGCATGAACGTGTTCGTGATCAAGAGCGTGGTGAAGGACGTGTCTTTTTCCACGATCTTCAAGGGCGTGATCCCCTTCGTCGTCACCGACCTGATCCGCCTCGTGATCCTGATCGCCTTCCCGCTGCTCGCGACGTGGTTGCCGCAGCGGATGATGGCGAATTAGCGATCTCTCCATTCGTCATGGCCGGGCTTGTCCCGGCCATCCACGTTCTTCGTTGCCGCCAAGACGTGGATGCCCGGGACATCTGCGCGAAGACGCGCTTCGCGCTTTTGCCCGGGCATGACGGAGAATGTGGCGCTGGCGATCAACAGCGCATCACTCTCCCTCGTCGCTCGCGAGCACACCCTTCACCGCCCTCGCCCAACCCGCCAGCTTCCGCTCCCGCGTCGCCTGGCTCATCGCCGGCTTGAAGCGGTGTTCGAGCCGCCAATTGTCGGCGAATTTGGTCGGCTCGGGATAGACGCCCGCCTGCAGGCCGGCGAGATAGGCGGCGCCCAGCGCCGTGGTCTCCTGGATCATCGGCCGATCGACCGGGGCGTCGAGCAGATCGGCCAATCGCTGCATGGTCCAGTCGGAAGCGGTCATGCCGCCGTCGACGCGGAGCACGATGTTGGCCGCGGTTGCGTCAGGCCAGTCGGCGCGCATCGCGGCCCAGAGGTCGTAGGTCTGGTAGCAGACGCTTTCCAGCGCGGCATGCGCGAGCTCGGCTGGCCCGGTGTTGCGGGTGAGGCCGAACAGCGCGCCGCGCACGCGTGGATTCCAGTAGGGCGCGCCCATGCCGACAAAGGCCGGCACCAGATAGACGCTCTGCATCGAGTCGGATTTGTCGGCGAGCGGCCCGGTCTCGGCGGCCTGCTTGATGATACCGAGCCCGTCGCGCAGCCATTGCACTGCGCTTCCGGCGACGAAGATCGAGCCTTCCAGCGCGTAGGTGCGTTTGCCGCCGAGCTGGTAGGCGATCGTGGTCAGCAGCTTGTTCTTCGACTTCACCGGCGTGGTGCCGGTGTTGAGCAGTGCAAAGCAGCCGGTGCCATAGGTCGACTTGATCATGCCGGGCTCGAAACAGGCCTGCCCGATGGTCGCAGCTTGCTGGTCGCCGGCGATGCCTGCGATGGCGATGCTGCCGCCGAACAGGTCGGGCACGCTGTCGCCGAATTTCGCCGACGAGTCCTTCACCTCTGGCAGCATCGAGCGGGGCACGCCGAGGATTTTCAAGAGCTCGTCGTCCCATTCGCCGGTGTGGATGTTGAACAGCAGGGTGCGCGAGGCGTTGGTGGCGTCGGTCGCGTGCACCTTGCCGCCGGTGAGCCGCCAGAGCAGATAGCAATCGACGGTGCCGAACAGCAGTTCGCCGCGCTCGGCGCGCTCTCGCGCGCCGGGCACGCCGTCGAGGATCCAGGCGACTTTTGTCCCCGAGAAATAAGGGTCGATGATCAATCCGGTCTTGGCCGAGATCACGGGCTCATGGCCATCTGCTTTCAATCGGGCGCAGAAATCCGCGGTGCGACGGTCCTGCCAGACGATGGCGCGGTGCACGGCCTGGCCTGTCGCGCGGTCCCACACGACAGTGGTCTCGCGCTGGTTGGTGATGCCGATCGCGGCGATGTCCTTCGCTGTTAGACCGGCCTTCTCCAGCGCATTGCGGCAGGTGGCGATGGTCGAGGTCCAGATGTCCTCCGGCTCATGCTCGACCCAGCCGGAGGCCGGGAAATGCTGCGGGAACTCCTGCTGCGCCACTGCCGCGATGGAAATATCGCTGCGGAACACAATGGCGCGCGAGGACGTGGTGCCCTGATCGATGGCCAGCACAAAGGACATGGCGCTCCTTCCCGGAGGTGATGGTTTGCGCCAAGGGAGCGGATTGGCGCGGGAAGGTCAATATCTCAGCTCGGGCCGGCTGCTTAACCTCGCCCCGCTCTTGCGGGGAGAGGTCGGCGCGCCAGCGCCGGGTGAGGGGACGCGCCGCATTCACGGTGTTCGGAGTGCGTGGAGGCAGCCCCTCACCCCAGCCCTCTCCCCGCAAGAGCGGGGCGAGGGAGATTGACTACACCGCTGCCGTGGTGACGCCGCCGTCGATGACAATGGTCTGGCCGGTCATGAAGGTGGAGGCGTCGGAGGCGAGGTAGGCGACCGCGCCGGCGATCTCGTCGGGTTCGCCGATGCGACGGAGCGGGGTGGTGGCGGTGCGCCGTTTCAAAAGCTCCGCGTCTTCCCAGAGCGCGCGGGCGAAATCGGTCTTGACCAGCCCCGGCGCGACGCAATTGACGCGCACGCCTTTCGGTCCCCATTCGCCGGCCAGGCTGCGGCAGAGCGCGAAGTCGGCCGCCTTCGAGATGCCGTAGGCGCCGATCACGGTCGAGCCGCGCAATCCGCCGATGGACGAGATGATTACGACCGAGCCAGTGCCGCGTTCGGCCATCTGCGGGATTGCCAGCGCGCAGAGCCAGATGTTGCTCTTGACGTTGGAGCCCATGATCTTGTCGAACGCCTCGTCTTTGATGTCGAGCAGCGGGCCGTAATACGGGTTCACCGCGGCGTTGCAGACCAGGATGTCGATCTTGCCGTAATGTTTGGTTGCGCCGGAGATCAGCGCCTCCACCTCCTCGCGGCGCGAGATGTTGCAGGGGATCACATGCGCATCGCCGCCGGCCGCATTGATGCCGTCAGCCACTTCCTGGCAGGCGTCCGCCTTGCGCGAGGAGATCACCACCTTGGCGCCGAGCTTTGCCAGCAGTTCGGCGGAAGAACGGCCGATGCCGCGGCTCGACCCGGTGATGACGGCGACTTTTCCGGTGAGATCGAATGGGGTGTTCTTCATTGTTATGTTATTCCCTCTTCTGTTTTGTTCGCATTTTCCCACACCGTCATGGCCGGGCTTGACCCGGCCATCCACGCTGTTCCTTCGCCGCCAAGACGTCGTGCCCGGGACAAGCCCGGGCATGACGACCATTATGCGGCTTACGGGCTCGCAATGGCGAGCAGCTAAATCAACCCGCCCGCGTCTGCGACGCGGCGCAGGTGATACTCGGTGTCGCCAAAGGTGTTCTCGATCATGGTCAGGCGCTTGAAGTAGTGGCCGATCTTGGCCTCCATCGTCATGCCGATGCCGCCATGGAGCTGGATCGACTGCTGGCCGACGAACTTCAGCGACTTGCCGATCTGCACCTTGGCCGCCGCGATTGCGCTCGCGCGCTCCTTGGCATCCTCGAAGTCGCCAGCCATGGTCGCGAACATCGACATCGAGCGGGCCTGCTCGGCCGCGACGAACATGTCGGAGGCGCGGTGCTGCAGGCTCTGGAACGAACCGATCGCGACGCCGAACTGCTTGCGCGTCTTGATGTACTCGACGGTCTCCTTGAGCGATTCATCCATCGCGCCGACCGCCTCTGCGCACAGCGCGACGCGGGCTTCGTCGACCACGCGCTCGATCAGATCAAGCGCATCCTCGGGATTGCCGATCGCGGCATCGCTGCCGACTTCGACGCCGGTGAAGCTGATGTCGGCGGCGTGCAGGCCGTCCTGGGTCGGATAGCCCTTCTTGCTGATGCCCTTGGCATCGGCGGGCACCAGGAACACGCCGATGCCGCTTCTGTCGCGCCGCTCGCCCTTGGTGCGCGCGGTCACGATCAGCGTGTCGGCGTTCTCGCCATTGAGGACGACGAACTTCTCGCCGTCGATCACCCAGCCGGCGCCCTTCTTCTTCGCCGTCGTGGTGACGTCGAACAGGTCATAACGCGAGTTCTTCTCGAGCTGCGCGAACGCGAGCGTCTTGCTGCCGTCGATGATGCCGGGAATGTGCGCGGCCTTCTGCTCGGCCGAGCCGCCATGGCGCAGGAAGCCGCCGCCGATCACCACGGTCGCCAGATAAGGCTCGAGCACGAGCGCTTTGCCGAGCGCTTCCATCACGATCATGGTCTCGACGCCGCCGGCGCCGAACCCGCCGTCGGCCTCAGTGAAGGGCAGGCCGAGCAGGCCCTGCTCGGCGAGCTTGCTCCAGACGGCTTTGCTCCAGCCGCCCTTCTCCTTCATGTATTTCTTGCGCTGCTCGAAATCGTAGGAATCCGTCAGCAGGCCGTCGATGCTTTCCTTGAGAAGCCGCTGCTCCTCGGACAAATCAAAATCCATGTTCTTGCTCTCTCAGGATTATCGGAAATTCTCCGTCATGCTCGGGCTTGTCCCGGGCATCCACGCTCTTGCTGTGCCTGCGTCACTGCGTGGATGGCCGGGTCGAACCCGGCCATGACGACAGCGTGCGTGGCGCAGCAGCCGTCAACTCAAAGCCCCAGCACCGCCTTGGCGATGATGTTGCGCTGGATCTCGTTGGAGCCGCCGTAGATCGAGACCTTGCGATTGTTGAAGTAGCTCGGCGCGATCTGGGCGGTCCAATCCATGGCCTCGTTCGAGCCGTCGTCGCCATGCACATCATAGGGCGCGGCAAACGGGCCGATCACTTCCATCAGAAGTTCCGTCGTGGTCTGCTGGATCTCCGAGCCCTTGATCTTGAGCACCGACGAAGCCGGGTTGGGCTTGCCCTTGCCATGCTTGCCTTCGTCGGCGACGACGCGGAGCTGTGTCAGCTCCAGGGCCTTCAGCTCGATCTCGCAGGCTGACAGTCTCTCGCGGAACGCGGGATCCTGGATCACCGGCCGGCCGCCGGATTCGACCTTGGAGGCGAGCTCCTTGATGCGGCGCAGCCGCTCCTTGGAGACGCCGACCCGCGCAATGCCGGTGCGCTCGTTGCCGAGCAGGAACTTGGCGTAGTCCCAGCCCTTGTTCTCCTCGCCGATCAGGTTCTCGATCGGGACCTCGACATTGTCGAAGAACACTTCGTTGACCTCACGGCCGCCGTCGATGGTCTGGATCGGCCGAACCGTGACCCCCTTCGACTTCATGCTGAACACGATGAAGGAGATGCCCATCTGCTTCTTGGCACTGGGATCGGTGCGGCACAGGCAGAAGATCATGTCGGCATGCTGCGCCAGCGTGGTCCAGGTCTTCTGGCCGTTGATGATCCACTTGTCGCCTTTGCGCTCGGCCTTGGTGCGGAGCGAGGCGAGGTCCGAGCCCGAGCCCGGCTCCGAGAAGCCCTGGCACCACCAGTCGTCGACATTGGCGATGCGCGGCAAATACTGCTTCTTCTGCGCCTCGTTGCCGAACGTGTAGATGACAGGGCCGACCATGCTGACGCCGAAGGCGAGCGGCTGCGGCGCCGGATAGGACTGCAGTTCCTCGTTGAAGATGTAGTGCTGCACGGAGGTCCAGCCGGTGCCGCCATATTCCTTCGGCCAGTGCGATACGCCCCAACCCTTCTTGTTCAGGATGCGCCACCAGGTCACCATCTCATCCTTGGAGAGATGGCGGCCCTCCTGCATCTTCCTCCGCGTGTCCGGCGGCACATTGTCCCTGAAGAACGCCCGCACTTCCTCGCGAAACGCCACTTCTTCCTTGGTGAAAGCGAGATCCATCGGATCCTCCTTGTGAGCAAATGAACTATTTCTGCTTTGTGTTTCTCGTTCGTCGTCCCCGCGAAGGCGGGGACCCATAACCCGCGGCCTTCGTAGTGGACTTAAGCTATCTACCAGCGAGGCCCCAAAGCGAGATCACGCGGTATGGGTCCCGGACTTCGCCGGGACGACAGGCTTAGTGCACCACCTCGAACAAACCGGCCGCGCCCATGCCGCCGCCGACGCACATGGTGACGACCGCATATTTTGCCTTGCGGCGGCGGCCTTCGATCAGGGCGTGGCCGGTGAGCCGCGCGCCCGACATGCCGTAGGGATGGCCGACCGCGATCGCGCCGCCATTGACGTTGAGCTTATCGGGATCGATGCCGAGCTTGTCGCGGCAATAGAGCACCTGCACCGCGAAGGCTTCGTTGAGCTCCCAGAGGTCGATGTCCTCGACCTTCAGGCCATGGCGCTTGAGCAGGCGCGGCACGGCGAAGACCGGCCCGATTCCCATCTCGTCGGGCTCGCAGCCGGCGGAAACGAAACCGCGGAAGATGCCGAGCGGCTTCAGGCCGCGCCTGGCCGCTTCCTTGTCGCTCATGATCACGGTTGCGCTGGCGCCGTCGGAAAGCTGGCTGGCATTACCGGCGGTGATGGTGAAACCTTCGCCGCGCACCGGCTTCAGGCCGGCAAGGCCTTCGGCCGTAGTGTCGGGCCGCGGGCCCTCATCCTGCGACAGCGTCACCTCCTTGAACGAGACCGCGCCGGTCGCCTTGTCGGTCACCGCCATCTGGGTGGTGATCGGTGCCAGCTCGTCCTTGAACTTGCCGCCCTGCTGGGCGGCCGCGGTGCGGCGCTGGCTCTCGAGCGAATATTCGTCCTGCTTTTCGCGCGAGATGTTGTAGCGCTTGGCGACCACTTCGGCGGTGTCGATCATGGGCATGTAGACCTCGCCCTTGATCTTCAACAGCGCCGGGTCCTGGGCGTGAAACGTATTGATCTTGTCGTTCTGCACCAGGCTGATCGATTCACCGCCGCCGCCGACCGCGATCTCGACGCCGTCGAACAGCACCGAGCGCGCGGCAAGCGCAATCGCCTGCAGGCCCGAGGCGCATTGCCGGTCGATGGTGGTGCCGGCGACAGTCACCGGAAGGCCGGCGCGGAGCAGCGCCTTGCGCGCGATGTTGCCGCCGGTTGAGCCCTGCTGCAGGGCGGCGCCCATCACGACGTCCTCGATCTCCTTTGGATCGACCTTGGCGCGGGCGACCGCCTCGCCGATGGCGTGTCCGAGCAGGGTCGCGCCTTCGGTGACGTTGAGCGCACCGCGATAGGCCTTGCCGATCGGCGTGCGGGCGGTAGAGACGATAACGGCGTCGGTCATGAACGACCTCCTGTTGCGTTTTCTGGTTGTTGTTTCGCAGCGCCAGCCGGGGCGGCCCGCTGCTGGCGCAATTCGTGGCGGGAAAGTTTTCCGACCGACGTTCGCGGCAATTCCTCGACGAATTCGAGTGCGGCCGGCAGTTCATGCTTGCCGAGCTTGCCGGTGAGAAAGACGCGCAGATCGTCGATCGTGAATGGCGCGGCGCCATCGCGCAGCTTGATGAAGGCTTTCGCAGCCTCGCCCCGGTAGTCGTCGGGGATGCCGATCACGATCACTTCGTGCACTGACGGATACGTATAGATCGCCTGCTCGATCATCTGCGGATAGACATTGAAGCCGCCGGAGATGATCATGTCCTTCTTGCGGTCGACCAGATAGAAATAGCCGTCCGCGTCCATGTAGCCGATGTCGCCGGTGAGGAAGCGGTCGCCGACAAACGCTTCGGCGGTTTCCTTGGGCCGGTTCCAGTAACCCTTTGTCACATTCGGGCCGCGAATGCGGATTTCGCCGACTTCGCCGACGGGCAGGACCTGTTTGGGGTCATCCAGCGAGACCACATCGAGCTCGATGCCCGGCAGCATCAGGCCGATCGAGCCCGGCTTGTCCGGCCCTTCCTTGACGTGGCCGGTGCCCGGCGAGCAGGTCTCGGTCATGCCCCAGCCGCTGCGCAGCTTCATGCCGACCCGGCGCTCGAAGATCTTGGCGACTTCCACCGGCAGCGGCGCGCCGCCGGAACCACAGCTCACCAGCGAGGACAGGTCGCGCTTGTCGAGATCGGGCAGGGCGGCGATCGCAATCCACATCGTGGGCACGCCCGGGAACACGGTGGCGCGCTTCTCCTCGATGTCGCGCATCACGGCCTGGACGTCGAAGCGTTGGTGCAGCGAGATCAGATAGCCGTGCCGGATCGAGGACAGCAGCACGACCGTCAGCGCGTAGATGTGGAACAGCGGCAGCACGCAGATCACGCGCTCGATCGCATCGCGCTCCGCGCGGGCAGCCTTGCCCCAGACCTCATAGATCGACACCGCGGCGGTCAGATTGCCGTGGCTCAGCATCGCGCCTTTCGGCAGGCCGGTGGTGCCGCCGGTATATTGCAGCAGCGCGACGTCGTCGGCGCTGACCTCAGGCCATCTGGCGGGTTTGGTCGCGCCGTCGACGAACTGGCGATAGGTGATGATGGCGGGATGGCCGGGCAACGCGGTCTGGGGCGTGCCGACCTTGCCCCAATGATCGTCCTCGCAGACGATCAGCCGGTCGAGCAGGCCCTTGTCGAGGAACTTCAGCGCGGTCGGCAGCAGCGCCGAGAGATTGCTGGTGATGAGGATGCGCGCACCGGAATCCGAGAGCTTGTGCGAGAGCGCGATCTCGCCGTCGAGCGGCGAGAGATGTACGACGCGGGCACCCGCCTTCAGCGCGCCGAAGAAGTTGATGGGATGGTCGGGCGTGTTGCCGAGGAACAACGCCACCGAGGTGTCCCTGCCGTAGCCGGCCCGCAGGAACGCGGAAGCCGCGGTTTCGACCAGCGCTTCCAGCTCCGCATAGCTGATCGGCCGGTCGCGGAATTCGATCACCGTCCGCGGGCCGTAGGCCGCCGCGGCCGTGGAGAGCAAATCAGGCAACGTGCCGCGCGCGATCGGATCGTCCCAACGCACGCCCTTCGGATAAAACTGTTCGCCGGGATGAGTCATGATGTTCACTGGGCTGTCATTCCGGGGCGCGCGAAGCGCGAACCCGGAATCCATTGGGCCACATACTCGGGCGGAGAAATGGATTCCGGGCCTGCGCCTTGCGGCGCATCCCGGAATGACACGTAGCGGAAGCCGATCATCAAGCCGCCTTCGACGGCGCGGCGAGCGAAGCAAACGTCTTGCCTTCGTCGGCAAGGCGCTTGAGCAGCGGCGCCGGCTCCAGCGAGGGATCGTTGGTCTCCTTGGCATAGAAGGAGAGGCGATCGGCGATATGCTTCAGACCCACCGTATCTGCCCAGAACATCGGGCCGCCGCGGTAGATCGGCCAGCCATAGCCATAGAGCCAGACCACGTCGATGTCGGAAGGCCGCGCCGCGATGCCTTCCTCCAGAATGCGCGCGCCCTCATTGATCATCGGGTACATCATGCGCTCGAGGATCTCGTCGTCGCTGACGACACGCTTCTTGCGGCCGAGGCGCGCCAGCGTCTCGTCGATCAGCTTCTCGACTTCCGGATCGGGCAGGGGCGCCCGCGAGCCCGCCTCATATTTGTAATAGCCCTTGCCGGTCTTCTGGCCGAAGCGGCCGGCTTCGCACAGCGCGTCCGCGATCTCCGACTTGATGCCGCGGTCCTTGCGCGAGCGCCAGCCGATGTCGAGGCCGGCGAGGTCGCCCATCGCGAACGGCCCCATCGGCATGCCGAATTTTGTGACGACAGCGTCGACCTGCTGCGGCAGCGCCCCCTCGAACAACAGCTTTTCCGCCTGCTTGCCGCGCTGGGCCAGCATGCGGTTGCCGACGAAGCCGTCGCAGACGCCGACCACGGCCGGAACCTTCGCGATCTTGCGCGCAATCGAAACCGCCGTGACCAACGCGTCGGGCGCAGTCTTCTCGGCGCGCACGATCTCGCACAGCTTCATGACGTTGGCCGGCGAGAAGAAGTGCATGCCCAGCACGTCCTGCGGCCGTTTGGTCTCCTTGGCGATCTCGTCGATGTTCAGGTAGGACGTGTTGGAGGCCAGCACGGCGCCCGGCTTGGCATATTGATCGAGCTTGCCGAACACTTCCTTCTTGACCGCCATGGTCTCGAACACCGCCTCGATGACGAGGTCAGCATCCTTGACGTTTTCCAGGCCGACCACGCCTGATATCAGCGCCATCCGCTTGGCGGGTGCATCCGCCGGGATGCCGCCGCGCGCAGCGGTCGCTTCATAGTTCTTCTGCATCACGCCGAGGCCGCGCTTGAGCTGTTCCTCACCGGTCTCGATCAGCGTCACGGGGATGCCGGCATTGGCAAACGACATCGCGATGCCGCCGCCCATGGTGCCGGCGCCGATGATGGCGACGCGCGCGACGTTGCGCGGCTTGGTGCCATCAGGCACGCCTGCGATCTTCGCGGCCTCGCGCTCGGCGAAGAAGGCGTAACGCTGCGCCTTGGACTGGTCGCTCGCGACCAGCTTCAGGAAGGTCTCGCGCTCCTTCTTCAGGCCTTCATCGAAGGGCAGGTCGATCGCGGCGCCGACCGCGTCGGCTGCGGCGAACGGCGCTTCCAGGCCGCGTGCGCGCTTGGTCAGCGCGGCGACCGCATTGGTGAAGATCGAACGGTCGGCCTTGGCCGCGGCGAGCTTGGAGTCGTCGTCGCGCAACTTGCGCAATGGGCGCTTCTCCGCCAGCACCTTGAGTGCGAAGGCTTCGCCGCCGGCGGCCGGTCCCTCGACGATCTCTTCGATCAAGCCGTTCTTCAGCGCTTCCGCGGCGCCGATCGGATCGCCGCCGACGATTATCTTGACCGCAAGCTCCGGTCCGACCGCGCGCGGCAGCCGCTGGGTGCCGCCGGCGCCGGGCAGCAGGCCGAGCTTCACTTCAGGCAGGCCGAGCCGGGCGTCCTTGGTGGCCACGCGATAGTGGCATGCCAGAGCGACTTCGAGGCCGCCGCCGAGCGCGGTGCCGTGGATCGCGGCAACGATCGGCTTCGGTGAATTCTCCATCGCCTCCAGCACCTCGTTGAGGCCGGGCGGCTTCGGCGGCTTGCCGAATTCGGTGATGTCGGCACCGGCGATGAAGGTGCGGCCGGCGCAGGTCAGCACGATCGCCTTCACTTCGGCATCGGCAATCGCGCTCTTGATGCATTCCAGGATGCCGCCGCGTACTGCGGCACTCAGCGCGTTGACCGGAGGATTGTTAACCGTGACGATGCCAATGATGTCATGCCGCTCGAGTTTTACGACTTCGCTCACGAGGCTCTCCTTGGATGCTGTGTTCTTTTGCGGTGTGTTCTTTTGCAAGGCGTTGTTGCGGTTCTTGCGTTTAGTAGCTAATTTCGCACTGCGAAATTAAATTCCACATCTTGACACGGAGGGTTATTTTGAAGCACGTCCCTTGTCAACGAGATCGACAAAGTGGCGGGGAATGAAACGTTCAGGAAAGAAGGCGGCGACCGACCGCAATTTTGTGGTCGCGCTTTCCCGTGGATTGGAAGTCCTGCGCGCATTCCGTCCCAATGACGGGCTTCTCGGCAATCAGGAGATTGCGGCCCGCACCAATTTGCCGAAGCCAACCGTTTCGCGGCTGACCTATACGTTGACCAAGCTTGGTTACCTTACACCCGTTCCGCGTTTCGAGAAGTACCAGCTCACGCCCTCTGCCATGGCGCTGGGTTATGCCGCGCTCGCCAATCTCGGCGTCCGGCATTTGTCCGAACCCTATCGCGAGGACGTGATGCGTGCGACCGGCGGTGCGGTCGCGGTCGGCGGGCGCGATCGGCTCAGCATGATCTATTTCGGGCAAAGCCGGAACGGACTGACGCTCGGCGTTCAGCTCGATGTCGGTTCGCGGATACCAATAGCGACCACCGCGATGGGACGCGCCTATATCTGGGCGCTGCCGGACGATGAGCGTACCGCTCTGCTGCGTGAGCTTCGCGACCACTATGGCAGCCGCTGGCCGAAGATGCGCGATGGCATCGAGCGTTCGGGCGAATTGGTAGCGAAGCGTGGCTTTGCAATTTCTGCTGGTGAATGGCAGGACGATGTTCACGCTGTCGGCGTGGCATTGCAGCTCAATGACGGAACCGGTCCGTATGCATTCAACTGCGGTGCGCCGGCATTCCGCTTTACGGAAGACCGGTTGCTCCACGATATTGGACCTCGCCTTGTCGCGATGGTAAGGAACATCGAGCAGGCGCTTGGTGGGGTAGCGCCGCAATCCAGAAAAGTTGAAAGCAAAAAGTCTAGATCAGGAGGGAAAGTTGCACGTGTGGCCGAGGGCATCTGACAGCCTTCTTCATTGCCGGCGCGATCGCTCGCACGGCGCTCTCCGCCCTCTCAAGCGGGCGGGCGAGACGAGATGACGCAGGCACAACTCGCGCAGGGTCATGCGCCACTGCTGGCGGTTCGCGACGTCAGCGTCGTGTTCGGCGGCATCGTCGCGTTGAACGGCGTCTCCTTCGACATGCATCAGGGCCAGATCCTGGGACTGATCGGACCGAACGGCGCTGGCAAGACGACGCTCTTCAATTGCCTCTCCCGGCTCTATCAGCCGAGCTCCGGCGACATCCTGATGGAAGGCGTGAGCATCCTCAGCCGCCCGCCGCACAAGATCGCCGAGATCGGCATCGGTCGCACCTTCCAGAACGTCGCGCTGTTTCCCAATCTCTCGGTGCTCGACAATGTCCGCGTCGGCACCCACGCGCGCACCTCCAGCGACATCATCAGCGACTCGCTCAAGCTCGCCTGGATCAGGCGCACCGAGGCTTCGGTCAACAAGAAGGTGCACGAGATCCTGGCCTATCTCGACCTCGAGGACGTCGCGCACAGCATCGTGTCGGGCCTGCCGTTCGGCACCCAGAAGCGCGTTGAACTGGCGCGCGCGCTCGCGGCCGATCCGAAGATCCTCTTGCTGGACGAGCCGGCCGGCGGCCTCAACCATGAAGAGGTCTATGTGCTCGGCGACCTCGTCCGCAAGATCCGCGACGAGCGCAAGATCACCGTGCTTCTGGTCGAGCACCACATGGGCATGGTGATGTCGACCGCCGACCATGTCGTCGCGCTCAATTTCGGCCGCAAGCTCGCCGAGGGAACCCCTAGCCAGGTCCAGGCCGATCCCGACGTCATCAAGGCCTATCTCGGGAGCAAGGACCAATGACGATGATGCTCAACGTCAAGGATCTGCGCGCCTATTACGGTCAGGTCCAGGCGCTTCACGGCCTCAGCTTTTCCCTGAACGAAGGCTCGCTCACCACGCTGCTCGGGGCCAATGGCGCCGGCAAGACCACCACGCTGCGGGCGATCTGCAACATGGTGCGCTCGACCGGCGCGATCGAATTCGAGGGCAAGCCGATCGGTAATCGTTCGACCGAGAACGTGGTCCGCCTCGGCATCGCCCATGTGCCGCAGGGCCGCGGCACCTTCACCAACATGACGGTGGAGGAGAACCTGCAGCTTGGCGCCATCACGCGCGGCGACAAGAAGAACATCGTCGCCGACATCGAGCGCATGTACGACCACTTCCCGGTGCTCAAGCAGCGCTATACCCAGCAGGCCGGCACGCTGTCGGGCGGCGAGCAGCAGATGCTCGCGGTCGCGCGCGCGCTGATGCTGCGGCCGCGGCTGATGCTGCTGGACGAGCCGTCGTTCGGCCTGGCGCCGCTGGTGGTCCGCGACCTGTTCCGCATTCTCGGCAAGATCAACCGCGAGGACAAGGTCACCATCCTGGTGGTCGAGCAGAATGCGCAGCTCGCGCTCGAGCTCGCCGACCAGGCCTATGTGATCGAAACCGGACGCATCGTGATGTCCGGCAACGCCAAGGACGTCGCCAACAACGAAGACGTCCGTAAATCCTATCTGGGTTACTGAGGGAGCGAGGACCATGGAGCTTTTTGCCAACCAAGTCCTGGCCGGCATCGCCACCGGCGCGATCTACGCCTGCATGGCGCTCGCCGTCGTGATGATCTACCAGGCGATCGACCATCTCAATTTCGCGCAGGGCGAAATGGCGATGTTCTCGACCTTCATGTCCTGGCAGATGATGCAATGGGGCGTGCCTTATTGGTGGGCCTTCATCCTCACCGTCATCCTTTCCTTCGCCGGCGGCATCCTGATCGAGCGGCTGTTGTTCAAGCCCTTGGCGAAGGCGCCGGTACTGACCAACGTCGCCGGCTTCATCGCGCTGTTTGCGATCGTCAACTCGGTCGCGGGCCTGATCTGGGATTTCACCATCAAGCAATATCCGACGCCGTTCGGCTCCTCGCCGTTCCTCGGCAGCCAGCTGATCTCGACCCACCAGGCCGGCATGGTCGGCGTCACCCTGCTGCTGCTCGCCGGCCTCTATTTCTTCTTCCAGTTCACCCGCATTGGCCTTGCGATGCGAGCGGCTGCCTCACTGCCTGAATCGGCGCGGCTGGTCGGCATCAACACGAGCTGGATGATCGCGCTCGGCTGGGGCATGGCCGCCGCCATCGGCGCGATCGCCGGCATGCTGATCGCGCCGGTGGTGTTCCTGGAGCCGAACATGATGGGCGGCGTCCTGATCTACGGTTTCGCCTCCGCGGTGCTCGGCGGCCTTAGCTCGCCGCTCGGCGCTGTGATCGGCGGCTTCCTGGTCGGCGTGTTCGAGAACCTTGCCGGCACCTACATTCCAGGCGTCGGCAACGAGCTCAAGCTGCCGATCGCGCTGGCGCTGATTATCACCGTGTTGGTCGTCAAACCGGCCGGGCTGTTTGGCCGGCCCATCGTGAAGCGAGTCTGATCATGAGCGCGGCTGAAGAAGTTGTAACCGAAGCCCCGGCCGTCGAGGCGGTTCCGAAGCGCGCCATGACGCTCGGCTACGGCACCTCGCTGGTGGTGCTGGCGGCCCTGATCCTGACGCCCCTGTTCGTCAAGAACTTCATCATCTTCCAGATGACGATGCTCCTGATCTACGGGCTCGCGGTGCTGGCGCTCAATATCCTGACCGGCGGCAGCGGGCAGTTCTCGCTCGGCCAGAGCGCGTTCTACGCCATCGGTGCCTATACCACGGCGATCCTGATGGAGCACTTCAACGTCAACTACGCGCTGACCCTGCCGGTCGCGGGCGTCGTCTGCTTCGGGGCGGGTTTCCTGTTCGGCCAGCCGGCGCTGCGCCTGTCGGGCATCTACCTCGCGCTCGCGACCTTTGCTCTGGCGCTCGCCATGCCTCAGCTCCTCAAGCTCGGCTTCCTCGAGCACTGGACCGGCGGCGTGCAAGGCCTGGTGGTGACCAAGCCGGATGCGCCATTCGGCCTGCCGCTGTCGCAAGACATGTGGCTCTATTACTTCACACTGGCGGTCTCGATCGGGATCTATGTCGCCTCGGTGAACCTGCTCCGCTCGCGCTCGGGCCGCGCCCTGATGTCGATCCGCGACAACGAGATCGCGGCCTCCGCCATGGGCGTTAACGTCGCGCTGTACAAGACGCTGGCCTTCGGCGTCAGCGCCGGCATCACCGGCATCGCCGGCGGCCTGGGCGCGATCGCGGTGCAGTTCGTGGCGCCCGACGGCTACACCATCACGCTCGCGATCTCTCTGTTCGTCGGCATGGTGGTCGGCGGCGTCGGCTGGCTGCCGGGTTCGATCGTCGGCTCCGCCTTCATCATCTTCGTGCCTAACATTGCGGAAGGCATTTCCAAGGGTCTCTCTGGCGCCGTGTTCGGCGTGCTCCTGTTCCTCGTCATCTACCTGGTGCCGCATGGCGCCCGGCAGGTCGCCCTCATTGCCCAGCAACTGGCGGCGAAACTCAAGAAGAACTGAAGAACCAAAAAAGAGACTTTAGGAGAGACGATGCCCTTCAAACTACGGACCGCCGTGCTTTCGGCGGCGGTCGTCGCTTGTGCTGCCGCTTCCGGCAGTGCCTTCGCCCAGAAGACATACGATACCGGCGCCTCCGACACGGAGATCAAGATCGGAAACATCATCCCTTATAGCGGACCTGCGTCCGCCTATGGCAGCATCGGCAAGACCGAGGCCGCCTATTTCCGGATGATCAACGATCAGGGCGGCATCAACGGCCGCAAGGTCAATTTCATCACCTATGACGACGCCTACTCGCCGCCGAAGGCGGTGGAGCAGGTGCGCAAGCTGGTCGAGAGCGACGAAGTCCTTGTCGTCTTCAACCCGCTCGGCACGCCCTCGACCACCGCGATCCAGAAATACCTCAACTCCAAGAAGATCCCGCAGCTCTTCGTCGCCACCGGCGCGACCAAGTGGAACGATCCGAAGAACTTCCCGTGGACCATAGGCTGGCAGCCGAGCTACCAGAGCGAAGCGCAGATCTACGCGAAATGGCTGATGAAGGAGAAGCCGGACGCCAAGGTCGCGATCCTCTATCAGAACGACGATTTCGGTAAGGATTACCTCAAGGGCACCAAGGACGGCCTCGGCGCCAAGGGCGCCTCGATGATCATCCTCGAGGAAAGCTACGAGATCGCCGAGCCGACGATCGATTCCCACATCGTCAAGATCAAGGCCGCCAACCCGGACGTGCTGCTGATCTATGCCACGCCGAAATTCGCCGCCCAGACCATCAAGAAGACCGCCGAACTCGGCTGGAAGCCGCTGCAGATCGTCGCCAACGTCTCGATCTCGGTCGGCAGCGTGATGCAGCCGGCGGGATTTGATAACGCCCAGGGCGTGCTCTCGGCCGCCTACGCCAAGGACGGCAGCGACTCGCAATGGAACAACGATCCCGGCATGAAGAAGTGGAATGAATTCCTCGACAAGTACATGCCGGGCGCCGACAAGACCGAAAGCGCCCTGGTTTACGGCTACGGCGCTGCACAAACCCTGGCGAAGGTGCTGGAGATGTGCGGTGACAATCTCACCCGCGCCAACGTCATGAAGCAGGCGGCGATCCTGAAGGATTTTACGCCGGACACGCTGCTGCCCGGCGTCAAGATCAACACCAGCGCCACCGACTTTGCCCCGATCAGCCAGCTTCAGATGATGCGCTTCAAGGGACAGAAGTGGGAACTGTTCGGCGAGATCATCAGCGGCGATATTCCCGCCGACTAGGGTTGTGCAGTGCAAGAGACCAGCGCAAGGCCCCGCGGTGCAAGCCGCGGGGCTTTTTGTTGACGGACGGCGCGAGAACCGCATTCAATGCCCGCCGTGGGAGTTCCAAGAAACGCATCCACCACAGCATGATCCGGAAAAGTGGGAACCGGTTTTCCGAAAAGATCATGCTCAAACAAGAGATGAGATCATGATCCGATTCCGTCTAATCGGATCATGATCTCAAGGATGAAGGAAACGAATGACTGCCGTCCGCTTGCGATTGACTGCTCTTTCAGCCGTGCTCGTCCTGATCACCGCCAGCACCGGCGGTGCGCTCGCCCAGAAAAAGTACGATATCGGCGCCAGCGATACCGAGATCAAAATAGGCAACATCATGCCCTATAGCGGACCGGCTTCCGGCTATGGCGTGATCGGTAAGACCGAGGCGGCCTATTTCAACAAGGTCAACGCCGAGGGCGGCATCAACGGTCGCAAGATCGTTTTTCTCAGCTACGACGACGGCTACAACCCGTCGAAGACGGTGGAGCAGGCGCGCAAGCTCGTGGAGAGCGATAAAGTGCTTCTGATCTTCAACTCGCTCGGCACGGTCACCAACCTCGCGATCCAGAAATACATGAACGGCAAGGGAGTGCCGCAGCTCTTCGTCGCCTCCGGCGCCAGCAAGTGGGACCAGCCGAAAGAGTTTCCGTGGACCATGGGCTGGCAGCCGAACTACCAGAGCGAGGCGCGCATCTATGCCAAATACATCATGAAGGAGAGGCCGGACGGCAAGGTCGGCGTGCTCTATCAGAACGACGATTTCGGCAAGGACTACCTCAGAGGCTTGAGGGACGGATTCGGCGAGAAGGCGGCGATGATCGTCGCCGAAGAGAGCTACGAGACCTCAGAGCCGTCGATGGAGAGCCACATCGCCAAGCTGAAGGCCGCCGGCGTCGACGTCTTTATCAACGTCGCCATGCCGAGATTCGCAGCTCAGGCGATGAAGAACGTCGCGGAATTGAACTGGAAGCCGCTGCAGATCGTGTCCAATGTCTCCGCTTCCGTCGGCGGCGCGATGAAGCCGGCCGGCTTTGAGAATGTGCAGGGCGTCCTGTCGGCGGCCTATGCCAAGGATGGCGCCGACCCGCAATGGGACAACGATCCCGGCATGAAGCGCTTCTTCGCGTTCCTGCAGGAATATTATCCGGAAGCCGATCGGCGCGATGACGCGGCGGTCTATGGCTATGGCGCGGCGCAAACCATGGTGAAGGTGCTGCAGATGTGCGGCGACGATCTCACCCGCGCCAATATCATGAAGCAGGCCGCGAGCCTGAGGGAGTTTGCGCCCGACACGCTGCTGCCCGGCATCACCATCAACACATCGCCGACCGACTTCGCGCCCATCAAGCAACTGCAGATGATGCGCTTCAAGACAGACAAGTGGGAGTTGTTCGGCAGCATCATGAGCGGAGCGCTCGGGCATTGAGGGAGCCGCGGCGGCATCCGCCGTTTGCAGCCCCCCGCGACGCCATCGCGGGAGGCTTTTTGTTGCTGGGACCAGGTGGAAGGTATTCAATACCGGCAGGAGCCGGAAAAGTGCTGCCAAATCCAAAAAACATGAGACGTCCACCATGAGCCCAAGGAGATCCCAATGTCTGCCATCCATTTGCGGCTGGGGGCCCTTGCGGCCGCCGTCGCATTGCTGGCCGTGAGCAGCGGCCACGCGCTCGCCCAGAAGGCATACGACGTCGGCGCCACCGACACCGAGATCAAGATCGGCAACATCATGCCCTACAGCGGACCGGCCTCCGCCTATGGCGTGATCGGCAAGACGGAGGCGGCCTATTTCAACAAGATCAATGCAGAGGGCGGCATCAACGGCCGCAAGATCAACTTCATCTCCTATGACGACGCCTACTCTCCGCCGAAGACGGTGGAGCAGGCGCGCAAGCTGGTCGAGAGCGACGAGGTGCTCTTCATCTTTAATTCGCTTGGCACGCCGCCGAACTCGGCGATCCAGAAATACATGAACCAGAAGAAGGTGCCGCAGCTCTTCGTCGCCACCGGCGCCACCAAGTGGAACGATCCGAAAGATTTCCCCTGGACCATGGGCTGGCAGCCCAATTACCAGAGCGAGTCGATCATCTACGCCAGGTACATCCTGAAGAACCATCCGAATGCCAGGATCGCGGTGCTCTACCAGAACGATGATTACGGCAAGGACTACCTGAAAGGCTTCAAGGACGGCCTCGGCAGCAAGGCGGATTCGATGATCGTGATCGAGGAAAGCTACGAAGTCTCCGAGCCCTCCATCGACTCCCACATCGTCAAGCTGTGGTCGTCCGGGGCCGATGTGTTCTTCGACATCACCACGCCGAAATTCGCGGCGCAGGCGATCAAGAAAAACGCGGAGATCGGCTGGAAGCCGTTGCACTTCCTCAACAACGTCTCGTCCTCCGTGGGCAGCGTGCTCAAGCCGGCCGGCTTCGAGAACGCACAGGATATCATCTCGTCGAACTACCTGAAGGATCCGACCGATCCGCAGTGGAAGAACGATCCCGGCATGATCGCCTGGAACGAATTCCTCGATAAGTACTATCCTGAGGCCAATCGCTCCGACCTTTCGGTGATGTACGGCTACACGGTCGCGCAAGGCATGGTGCATGTGCTGAAGGCCTGCGGCGACAACCTGACTCGCGAGAACATCATGAAGCAGGCCGCCAGCATCCGCGACCTCGAGCTCGACGGGCTGTTGCCCGGCATCAAGGTGAATACGTCGCGGACCGATTTCGCGCCGCTGTCGCAACTGCAGCTCATGCAATTCAAGGGCGACACCTGGGAGCGCTTCGGCGACATCCTGAGCGGCGACGTCGGCGGCTGATCCTGATGTCATTTGCTTGAATCAGTCTATACGCGAGCTCATTCACCTCTCCCGCTTGCGGGGGAGGTCGCTGCGCCCTTGGCGCAGCGGGTGGGGGCTCTCTCCCCACGAAGAGTCCCATCGCGGAGACACCCTCACCCCAACCCTCTTCCGCAGGCGGGAGAGGGAGCGCTGTGTTCGTCGCGGATGCAATTCGGCCCGATCTCGTCGTGCTGCTGCGGCTTGCGTGCACATGGCTACTAAAGATGCAGCCCCTGTGGCTTTGCAGCAGGGGCTTTTTGTTGAGGCAATGTCGGCAAAATGGTAATCCATACGGTCAACACCAAGAGCTTTCGGATCAAGAAAGCCATGACACAGCATCAATGTCATCCAAGGGAGAGAGGCGGCATGTCCGTTATCAAAAAACTTGCGATTCTTTCGACAGCGTTCGGCTTGTTCGCGGCCACTGCCGGCACTGCTACGGCACAGAAGAAATACGACCCCGGCGGATCGGATACCGAGATCAAGGTCGGCAACATCATGCCCTACAGCGGACCGGCCTCCGCCTATGGCGTGATCGGACGCACCGAGGCCGCCTACTTCAAGAAGATCAACGACGCCGGCGGCATCAACGGCCGCAAGATCAATTTCGTCTCCTATGACGACGCCTATTCGCCACCGAAGGCGGTCGAGCAGGCGCGCAAGCTGGTCGAGAGCGACGAGGTGCTGCTCATCTTCAACTCGCTCGGCACGCCCTCGAACACCGCGATCCAGAAATACATGAACTCGAAGAAGGTGCCGCAGCTCTTCGTCGCCACCGGCGCCACCAAGTGGAACGACCCGCAGAACTTCCCGTGGACCATGGGCTGGCAGCCCAGCTACCAGAGTGAGACCCAGATCTACGCCAAGTACATCCTGAAGAACCATCCCGACGCCAAGATCGCGGTGCTCTTCCAGAACGACGACTACGGCAAGGACTATCTAAAGGGCCTGAGGGACGGGCTCGGCTCCAAGGCCGCGAGCATGATCGTGATGGAGGAGAGCTACGAGACCTCCGAGCCGTCGATCGATTCGCATCTGGTCAAGCTCAAGGCCACCGGCGCCGACATCTTCATCAATGTCACCACGCCGAAATTTGCCGCGCAGGCGATCAAGAAGAACGCCGAGATCGGCTGGAAGCCGCTGCACTTCCTCAACAACGTCTCGGCGTCCGTCGGCAGCGTGCTCAAGCCGGCCGGCTTCGAGAACGCCCAGGACATCATCTCCGCCGCCTACCTCAAGGACGCCTCCGACAAGCAGTGGGACAACGATCCCGGCATGAAGGAATTCTATGCCTTCATGGCCAAGGATTTTCCGGAAGGCGACAAGCTCGACGGCGGTACCGTGGTCGGCTACGGCGTGGCGCAGACGCTGGTTCAGGTGCTGAAGCAATGTGGCGACAACCTGACGCGCGAGAACGTCATGAAGCAGGCGGCGAGCCTGAAGGATTTCCGCACCGAAGTCCTGCTGCCCGGCATCAAGATCAACACCGGACCAAACGACTTTGCTCCGATCAGCTCGCTTCAGCTCATGAAGTTCAAGGGCGACAAGTGGGAACTGTTCGGCGACGTCATCAGCGCTGACGTCGGCGGGTAAAAGTCTCCCGCAGTTACCCAAGGTTAAGCACGCAAAGCTCCTGCGACACAGTCGCAGGGGCTTTTTGTTGCCAACATGATTTTCCGCGCTATCAATGCGATGCACCAGAATGGGAGCTTCTGCTCCGAAGGAGTCCTATGCCTATGTTGACCCGACGCCGCCTTGCAACCGCATTCCTCGGCTTTGCCGTAACCGCCACCACTGCCTCTGCCGCACTCGCGCAGAAGCAATATGACACCGGTGCGACGGACACCGAGATCAAGATCGGCAACATCGTGCCCTATAGCGGGCCGGCTTCGGCTTACGGCAGCGTCGGCAAGGCGATGGCTGCATTGTTCAAGAAGGTCAACGACGAGGGCGGCATCAACGGCCGCAAGATCAACTTCATCTCCTATGACGATGCCTATAGCCCGCCGAAGACGGTCGAGCAGGCACGCAAGCTGGTCGAAAGCGACGAGGTTCTGCTGGTGGTCGGCACGCTGGGCACCGCGCCCAACACTGCAATCCAGAAATACCTCAACAGCAAGAAAGTGCCGCAGCTCTTTGTCGCCACTGGCGCGACCAAGTGGAACGAGCCGAAGACCTTTCCCTGGACCATGGGCTGGCTGCCGAGCTACCAGAGCGAATCGCGCATCTACGCGAAATACCTGACGAAGGAGAAGCCGGGCGCCAAGGTGGCCGTGCTCTACCAGAACGACGATATGGGCAAGGACTATCTGAAGGGCCTGAAGGATGGGTTCGGCGCAGACGCCTCGCGGATCGTCCTGGAGGAGAGCTACGAGGTCTCGGAACCGACCATCGATTCGCACGTGGTGAAGATCAAATCGGCCAATCCCGACGTTCTGGTGCTTTACACCACGCCGAAGTTCGGTGCGCAGGCGATCAAGAAGCTCGGCGAGATGAGCTGGAAGCCGCTCACGATCATCTCCAACGTCAGCGCCTCGACCGCGGCCGTGATGAAGCCGGCGGGGGTTGAGAACGCGCAGGGCGTGATCTCGGCGACCTATGCCAAGGACGTTAGCGATCCCCAGTGGGCAGGCGATGCCGGCATCAAGGCGTTCGACGATCTGCTTGCGAAATATCTTCCCGAGATGAACCGCATCGACTCTTCGGCGATGACCGGTTACAACATTGCGACTACGATGGTAGAGGTGCTCCGTCGCTGCGGCGATAACCTGACCCGGGAGAACGTCATGAAGCAGGCGCAAAGCCTGAAGCAATTCGCGCAAGGCGGACTGTTACCGGGCGTGACGCTGACCACGAGCGCGACTGATTACATGCCGATCGAGCAGTTGCAATTGATGCAGTTCAAGGGTGAACGCTGGCAGTTGTTCGGCGAAGTCCTCAGCGGCGAGATCTCTGGCAACTGATGACGAACCGACGCCCTCTTCTGCGCGCGATCTTCGATGCGGCGGTAGCTGCCGCCCATCCGGACGTCGTGCTGGCGCCGCACTTCCGTCCGGTGCCGAAGGGGAGGGTGATCGTGCTTGCCGCGGGCAAGGGCGCCGCCGCCATGGCGGCGGCGGCCGAACGACACTATCTCGACGCGCTCGAGCTGGATCCGGCGCTGTTGGCGGGGATTGCAACTACCCGCCACGGCCATGGCGTGCCGACCCGCCGGATCAGGGTGGTCGAGGCTGGCCATCCCGTACCTGACGAAGCCGGGCTGAAAGCCGCCGACGATACGCTGCGGCTGGCGGCGACGGCGACCGCGGATGATCTCTTGCTGGTGTTGATCTCCGGCGGTGGCTCCGCCAATTGGATCGCGCCGGTGGACGGCGTCAGTTTTGCGCAGAAGCAGCAGGTGAACCGGGCGCTGCTCCGCTCGGGCGCGCCGATCGGCGAGATGAACATCGTGCGGAAACATCTGTCGCGCATCAAGGGCGGCCGCTTGGCGCGGGCCGGCCAGCGCGCCGAGATCGTGACGCTCGCGATATCCGACGTGCCGCATGACGATCCTTCCGCGATCGCATCCGGCCCCACGGTGGCAGATCCGACTACGCTTGCGGACGCACGCGCCATCGTCGCCAAATACAATCTAGCCATCGATGACTCCGTTCGCCGCGCGCTCGATGATCCTGGCAACGAAAGCTGCAAGCCGGGCGATCCCGCCTTTGCGCGCTCGACGTTCGAGTTGATCGCAAAGCCGAAGGCCTCGATCGAAGCCGCGGTCAAGGTTGCCCGCGAGGCCGGCTATGCGACCATCGATCTCGGCGCCGATCTCGAAGGCGAAGCGCGCGACGTCGCCGCCGCGCACGCGCAGCTCGCGCTGACGGCCCGCAGCGAGGGCAGGCGCGTCGCGATCCTGTCCGGCGGCGAACTGACCGTGACCGTGCGCGGCAATGGCCGCGGCGGCCCCAACCAGGAATACGCGCTCGCGCTCGCCGATCTGCTCAAGGGCATGACCGATGTCTCGGCGCTCGCCGCGGACACCGACGGCGCCGACGGCGGTGCCGGCAGCGCCAGCGACCCGGCCGGCGCCGTCATCGACCACTCTACGTTCGCGAAGATGAAATCGCAGGGCCTCGATCCCAGGGCCTATCTCGAGAACAACGACGCCAGCGGCTTCTTCGCTCAAACCGGCGATCTGCTTTTGACCGGCCCGACGCTGACCAACGTCAACGACGTCCGCGTCATCCTGGTGGACTGACGCCACGCTGCCGTCATTGCGAGCGAAGGGAAGCAATCCACGTCTCCGCTTGCGGCCCTATGGATTGCTTCGCTGCGCTCGCAATGACGTGGATAGCGCGGCGCACTCCAGCTCATCCCCTCACCCTGAGGAGGCCGCGCAGCGGTCGTCTCGAAGGGCGAGGCCACCGGCGGGGCCTCATCCTTTAAGACGCGGCGAAGACGCCGCTCCTCAGGATGACGATCTGGCAGAATCGTAGGATGGGTAGAGCGGAGCGAAACCCATCATTGGCGCGGCATGCTCCATCGCGATGGGTTTCGCTTCGCTCTACCCATCCTACGGCAGCTCCACCCTCAAAACTCGCGCGCGATCTTCGCCAGCATCTCCAGCAGCGCCGCGTGGTTCTCAGGTCCCAAGAGTTCGATCAGCCGCGCCTCGTGCTTGTTGGCGACGAGCTTCTTGGCGCGTGCCAGCACCGCGCGGCCCTTGTCGGTCAGCACGAGAATGTGCGAGCGGCGGTCGCTTGCCGAGCGCATGCGCGCGCAGAGTTCGCGGCTCTCCAGGGCGTCGAGCATCGCCACGAAATTCGGCCGCAGGATGCCGAGCGTACTCGCGATCTCGGTCTGGTTGCGGCCGGGATTCTGGTCGAGCAGCAAGAGCACCGAGAATTGTGCCGGCGTGAGTTGCAAAGGCGCGACGCAGCGCAGAAAATCCTCGAACACCCTGAGCTGCGCACGCTTCAGCGAATAGCCTAGCAGCCCCGACAGTTCCCCAAGCTGCAGCAGGCCATCGTCGCTCGAAGCATCAAGATCCTGCCCGGCGACGGGGCGGGATACCTTGGCGGCGTCGGCGGCGGTCTTGGGAACAGTCATCGCTCGAGGCTCGCAATCCCGGGAGTCGGGCTCTTGAGATTATATTCGATAATTGTTATTGATTATATCAAACGTCGGCAGCTTTCAACAGCCGACACCGGACGATCGAGCGCGGCGACGCGTCGATCGGCCCGCCGCGTGAGGGGGAGCGCTCGGCCTTGAACACGACGATCATGCTGTTCCTGCTGCAGGACGGCATCACCAACGGCGCCATCTACGCATTGCTGGGGCTGGCTCTGGTCCTGGTATTCGCGGTCACGCGCGTGATCCTGATCCCGCAGGGCGAATTCGTCACCTATGGCGCGCTGAGCTATGCCATGCTGGCGACCGGCCAGGTGCCGGGCACCGCGAAGCTCGCGGTCGCGATGGGACTGGTGGCGTTCGGCCTCGACCTGTTCTTTGCGCGGAAGTCGCTGCATGCGCGGCTGATCGCGCGGGCCGTCGCGGTCGACATCGTCTTTCCAGTCGCCGTCTGCCTGCTGACCTATGCGCTGGCCGGGCCGAAGACGCCGATTGCCGTCAACATCGCGCTTGCGCTTCTGATCGTGGCGGCGATCGGGCTGTTCCTCTACCGCATCGCGTTCCAGCCGATTGCGCATACGTCCGTGCTGGTGCTGTTGATCGCCTCCGTCGGCTGCCATCTCGCGCTGCAGGGCCTGGGTCTCGTCTTCTTCGGCGCCGAAGGCCTGCGCGGCCCGGCGCTCTCCAACGTCGCGCTGACAGCGGGCGCGCTCCGCTTCACCGGCCAGAGCCTTGCGGTCTACGGCCTCACCATTGGTTTCATCGTCGCGCTCTGGCTGTTCTTCGGCTACTCGCTGACCGGCAAGGCGCTGCGGGCCACCGCCGTCAATCGCCTCGGCGCCCGCCTCGTCGGTATCCGCACCACATTGTCCGGCCAGATCGCCTTCCTGCTGGCCTCGCTGATCGGCGCGATCTCGGGAATTTTGATCGTGCCGATCACGACGCTCTATTACGACACCGGCTTCCTGATCGGCCTCAAAGGCTTCATCGCGGCGATCATCGGCGGTCTCGTCAGCTATCCCTTGACGGCCGTCGCCGCCATTCTCGTCGGTGTCGTCGAGGCGTTCTCTTCGTTCTATGCCAGCAACTTCAAGGAAGTCATCGTCTTCACGCTGATCCTCCCCGTCCTGGTGCTGCGTTCGCTCGCGGCGCCCGCGGTCGAAGAAGAGAAGGATTGAGCGCGATGACGCAGCGATTGCCTCTCATCATCTTCGCCCTCGTGATGGCGCTGATCCCGCTGGTGCCGGGCATCCCGCCATTCTGGATCGTGCTGCTCGACAATATCGGCCTCGCCGCGCTGGTGGCGATGGGATTGGTGCTGCTCACCGGCGTCGGCGGGCTCACCTCGTTCGGGCAGGCGGCGTTCTGCGGCTTCGGCGCCTACACCACGGCGGTGTTGACGACCGCCTATGGCGTCTCGCCGTGGCTGACGCTGCCGGTCTCGCTCCTGGTCAGTGGCATCGCCGCGGTGCTGCTCGGCATCGTCACGGTGCGGCTGTCCGGCCACTATCTGCCGCTCGGCACCATCGCCTGGGGCATCGCGCTGTTCTACCTCTTCAGCAAGCTCGAATTCCTCGGCCGCAATGACGGCATCTCCGGCATCCCGCCGCTTGCGATCGGCTCCTACAAGATGCTGAGCCCCGGCACGATCTACTATGCGATCTGGATCGCGGTCTTGCTCTCAGCGGTGCTGACGTTGAACCTTTTGGATTCGCGCACCGGCCGCGCCATCCGCGCACTGCGCCGCGGCCACATCGCGGCCGAAGCCTTCGGCGTGCAGACGCCGCGCGCCAAGCTCTTGGTGTTCATCTACGCTGCGGTGCTGGCGGGCCTGTCCGGCTGGCTCTATGCGCATTTCCAGCGCGCCGCCAACCCGACGCCGTTCGGTCCGCAGGCCGGCATCGAATATCTCTTTATCGCCGTCGTCGGGGGCGCCGGCTATGTCTGGGGCGCGGTGCTCGGCGCCGGCATCGTCGTGATCCTGAAGGAAGTGCTGCAGAGCTATCTGCCTTACATCTTCGGCGGCCAGAGCCAGCTCGAGACCATCGTGTTCGGCATCCTCCTCGTGATGCTGCTGCAGCTCGCGCCATCCGGCGTCTGGCCGTGGCTGATGGCGCGATTGCCGTTCAAGGCGGTCCGCAGGACGGTGGACAATTCGCTGACGCTGCCGGCCCGGGAGCGTGCGCCGACGACGTCTGCCGTGCTCCTGCAGCTCGACAAGGCGCGCAAGCAGTTCGGCGGCGTCACCGCCGTCAACGATGTCAGCTTCGACGTCAGGGCCCGAGAGATCGTGGCGCTGATCGGCCCCAATGGCGCCGGCAAGAGCACGACCTTCAACCTGATCACGGGCGTCCTGACCGCAACCAGCGGCGCCATCTCCGTGCTCGGCAGGAAGGTCGAGAACGCGCCGCCGCAGGAGGTGGTCAAGCTCGGCGTTGCCCGCACCTTCCAGCACGTCAAGCTGGTGCCCGACATGACGGTGCTGGAGAATGTTGCGATCGGCGCCCATCTGCGCGGCGCGTCCGGCGCTGTCGCCAGCATGCTCCGCCTCGACCGCGCGGATGAAGCGCGGCTGCTCGCGGAAGCCGCACGGCAGATCGAGCGCGTCGGGCTCACCGACCAGATCGACCAGCTCGCGGGCTCGCTCTCGCTCGGCCAGCAGCGCATCGTGGAGATCGCCCGCGCGCTCTGCGTCGACCCGATGCTGCTGCTGCTCGATGAGCCCGCCGCGGGGCTGCGGCACATGGAGAAGCAGCGGCTCGCGGCGCTGCTGCGGCAATTGCGCGACGGCGGCATGTCGGTGCTGCTGGTCGAGCACGACATGGGTTTTGTCATGGACCTCGCCGACCGCATCGTCGTGCTCGATTTCGGCACCAAGATCGCGGAAGGCACGCCGGAGGCGATCAAGAAGAACCCCGAGGTCATCAAGGCCTATCTCGGAGCCGCGGCATGAGCGCGTTGTTGTCGGTGTCCGATGTGCATATCGCCTATGGCAAGGTCGAAGCCGTGCGCGGCGTCTCGCTCGAAGTTAACGAGAACGAGATCGTCACCATCATCGGCGCCAATGGGGCCGGGAAGACCACGCTGCTCAACGCCGTCATGGGCATCCTGCCGCTGAAGGGCCGCACCGCCTTCGCAGGCCGAGACATGGCCACGCTCGACATCGAGGACCGTGTTGCGGCGGGCCTCAGCCTCGTGCCGGAGCACCGCGAACTGTTCGCGACCATGAATGTCGAGGACAATCTGCAGCTCGGCGCATTCCGGGTCCCGAAGGCGACCGCGGCAAATTCGTTCAAGCGCGTCTACAGCCTGTTCCCGCGGCTGAGGGAGCGGCGCAAGCAGCTCGCCGGCACGCTTTCTGGCGGCGAGCAGCAGATGCTGGCGATGGGGCGGGCGCTGATGGGCGCTCCGAAACTCCTGATGCTGGACGAGCCGAGCCTGGGCCTCGCGCCGATCATTGTCGCCGACATCTTCCGCACCATCGGCGAGCTTCGCGCCGCCGGCGTGTCGGTGCTGCTGGTGGAGCAGAACGCCCAGGCCGCGCTACAGATCGCCGACCGCGCCTATGTGATGGAGCTCGGCGAGTTCGTGCTCAGCGGAGCGGCCCGCGACATCGCCAGCAACCAGCGCGTCGCCGCAAGCTATCTCGGCTTCCAGCATGAGGGCGAGAGCGCGGTTTGATCCACGCTCCCGCCCCGCATCGTCACATCGCCGGCACGTATTTGCCGTCTTTCACCGTGAGCAGGATCCGCGAGCGATCGTCGAGACCGTAGCGGTCCTTGTCGGTCCAGTTGTAGACGCCTTGCGTAGCGACGATTTCCTTCTCGCTCATCAGCGCCTGGCGGATGCCTTCGCGGAACTCCGGCGTGCCGGGCTTGCCGGCCTTCAGCGCGACCGGAATCACGCGCTTCAACACTTCGAAGGCGTCGTAGGAGTGGCCGGCAAACTGACTGCGGCTGTTGGCGCCATACTTCGCCTCATAGGCGGTGTTGAGCGTAAGCCCTGGCTTCTTGGTCAGCGCGCTGTCCGGCTGGCTCTCCGGCGACATCACCGGGCCCGATGCCATGATGACGCCCTCCGCCGCGGGACCGGCGATGCGGACGAAGTCCATGCTCGCGGCGCCGTGGGTCTGGTAGATCAGGCCCTTGTAGCCGCGCTCGCGCAACGCGGTCTGCGGCAGCGCCGCGGCGGTGCCGGAGGCACCGACCAGGATCGCGTCGGGATTGGCTGCGACGAGCTTCAGCACCTGGCCCGCGACCGAGGTATCGGGCCGGGCAAATCGCTCTTCGTCGACCATCTGCAGGCCCATCGGCACGCCTTGGGCCTTGAAGTCGTTGAACCAGAGGTCGCCGTAGGAATCGGAGTAGCCGATATAGCCGACGGTCTTGATGCCGTGCGCCTTCATGTGCTCGTACAAGACCTTGCCCATGATCGGGATCGACTGCGGCATGTCGACCGACCATTTCGCGCGCGCTTCGTTGATCGGAAACGGCGCCAGTCCGAAATGCGGGATGCCAGCCTCGTTGGCGACGGTGGAGACCGCGATCGAGGGCGGAGTGGTGGAGGAGCCCATGATGATGTCGGCCTTCGATTCCGTGATGAAGCGCCGCGCGTTGGTGGTAGCCGCGGTCGGATCGCCGCCGTCATCGAGCACGATCACCTTGAGCGGCACGCCGCCGATCTCCTTCGGCACGAAGTCCAGCGCGTTACGCTCGGGGATGCCGAGCGCCGCGGCAGGCCCCGTGGTCGAGATCGAGATACCGATGACGATCTCGTTATTCTGCGCGGATGCCGGCGTGCCCGGCAGCGCCAGCGCCGCAGCCAGCGCAGCGGCGGCGAGATAAGCCTTCCTCATTCATTCCTCCCTTTCAATTATTCTTGTCGGTGTAAGCAACTGGCAGGGCCAATCCAGCCCCTTCTTTAGGTCAATAGAACAGGGCACTCAAATCAGCCCTTCATGAAACGGTCAATGATCTCCTGCGGAAACGGCGCGGACTTCAATTTTGCGGGATCGTTCGGATCACGGCCGACGAGGACGCGGGTTTCGAAAGCTTCGATCGCCAGCGCCTCGCCCTTGAACACCTTGTGCGTCACTTCGAAACTCGAGCGCTTGATGCTTTCCACCCGCGTTTCAATTGTAATCCAGTCGCCGTGCGTCGACGGGATGTAAAACTTCGCCCGCGTGTCGACCATGGGAATGCCGACCAGGCCGTAGTTGCGGACGAGGTCCTGTTTCGAGAAGCCGGCCGCTTCGAACATGATCGAGGTCGAATCGTCGAACATCGCGAAATAGCGCGGGTAGTAGACGATGTTGGCGGGGTCGCAGTCGCCCCACTGGATCTGCACATCGCGCCGGTGCACGAACATGCGCTGGCCTCAGCGCGGCGCCATGCGAAGCGCGGCATCGAGCCGCACCACCTCGCCGTTGAGGTAGGGGTTGTCGATCATGTGCAGCGCCAGCGAAGCGAACTCGCCAGCGTCGCCGAGCCGGTGCGGGAACGGGATCGAGGCGGCGAGCGAATCCTGCGCTTCCTGCGGCAGACCTGCGAGCAGTGGCGTCAGGAACAGGCCGGGCGCGATCGCCAGCACACGGATGCCGAACTGCGCGAGCTCGCGCGCGATCGGCAGCGTCATGCCGACGATGCCGCCCTTGGAAGCCGAATAGGCGGCCTGGCCGATCTGGCCGTCATAGGCGGCAATCGACGCCGTCGAGATCACGACGCCGCGTTCGCCGGTTGGCAGCGGCTCGAGCTTTGCCATCGCCGCGGTCGCAAGCCGCAGCATGTTGAAGGAGCCGAGCAGGTTGACCTTGATCACCTTGTCGAAATCGCCGAGCGGCATCGGGCCGTCACGCCCGATCACGCGCTTTGCCACGCCGATGCCGGCGCAGTTGACCAGGATGCGCGCCGGGCCATGCGCTGTCGCAGCCTGCGCGACCGCGGCTTCCGCTGAGGCCGCATCCGACACGTCGCAGATCACGGCAACGCCGCCGATCTCGGCCGCGACGCTTTCGGCAAGCTTTGCGTTGAGGTCGCACACTGCAACCTTGGCACCCTGCGCGGCGAGCCGGCGCGCGGTCGCGGCGCCCAGTCCCGATGCACCACCGGTGACGATGGCGGCCTGATCCTTCAACTGCATGATCTTCTCCCTTATAAAACTCAGCTCAATGTGATGACGTGCGCAGGCGGCACATCGGCATAAAGCGCCTCGATCAGCGCTGCGCGATGCTCCAGCACCGCGCGCTGATTGACCGAACCCTTGTCGGTGACCTCGCCGCGATCGATCGATAGCGGCGCATCGAGCAGGATCGCGCGGGTGATCCGGGTCGACGATCCGGTAGCGCTGGCGAGGAAGCGGGCGAAGCGCTCGCGGAAAGCGGCGCGGACCAGGGAATCGGACGCCGCCGCCGCGATATCGTTGGCTGACAGCGCCGGGTTGATGACGCGGCAGCCGTCGAGATCCAGGATCACGATGGCGGAAATCTCGTCGCGGTTGATGCCGGCGATGACGACGTCGCGCACCAGCGGCGCGCAGGTCGCGATGAAGCGCGCGCGGAGCGGGCCGACGCTGACCCAGGTGCCGCTGGCGAGCTTGAAATCCTCGGCGATGCGGCCATCGAAATCGAAGCCGGCATCAAGATCATCCGCTTTGGCCGGCTTCAGCGCATCGCCGAACTTGTAGAAGCCCTCTTCGTCGAAGGCGGCGGCGGTCAATTCGGGCTGGCGCCAATAGCCCGGTGTGACGTTCGGCCCCTTGGCGCGCACTTCGAGCTTGCCGTTGTTCGGCAACAGCTTGGCTTCGTTGCCTGATACGGGCAGGCCGACATGGCCGGAGCGGCTGGTGTCGGGTCGCACCGACATGAAGAACGGCGCGGTCTCGGTGGCGCCGAGCCCGGTCAGCATCGGCACACGGAAGCCGGTCTCGCGGACCGCAAGCTCGTCGAGGCTGTTCCAGACATAGGGCGACAGCGCCGCGCCCGAGAAGAACATCGCGTGCAGGCGGCCGAAGAACTTCGCGCGCAGGTTCGCATCGTCGCGCAGATAGGGCAGCAGCGATTCATAGCCCTTGGGCACGTTGAAATAGACCGTCGGCGAAATCTCGCGGAGGTTCTTCACGGTGTCCTCGATGCCGCCGGGCATCGGCTTGCCCTCATCGAGATACATCGAGCCGCCGTTGAACAGCGTCAGCCCGATATTGTGGTTGCCGCCAAAGGTGTGATTCCAGGGCAGCCAGTCGACGATGACAGGCGGCTCGTCCTTCAGGAACGCCAATGTCTCGCGCAACATCACCTGGTTCGCGCAGAGCATGCGCTGGGTGTTGATGACGGCCTTGGGGTTGCCGGTCGAGCCGGAAGTCAGCAGGAATTTCGCGATCGTGTCCGGCGTGATGGCTTGGTGTGTCGCGTCGAGCAGCGGATGCTCCGGCGTGGCCAGCAGCTCGGAAAGTCTGGTCACGACCCGGCCGGGAAGGTCGCCGCGCGTGGCGACGATCTCGGTCTCTGGCGCTACATTCGCGGACAGCGCTGCGGCGAACTTGCCGGCGTCATCGGCGAAGACAAGGCCGGGCGTCAGCAGCTTGATGACAAAACCGAGCTTGCCGAAATCGCGTGACACCAGTGAATAGGCCGGCGACACCGGGCAGAACGGCACGCCGGCATAGAGCGCGCCGAACGCGAGCAGCGCGTGGTCAATCGAATTGCCGGAGAGGATCACAAGCGGCTTTTCCGCCGACAGGCCGCGCGCGATCAGAGCGGAGGCGATATGCCTCGCGGCATCGAGCAGCTCAGCGTAAGTGATCTCGCGCCAAGCGCCGCCTGTTGCCCGCTCGGCCATGAACACGCGGTGTGGCTCGGTGGCGGCCCAGTGATGCAGCCGATCGGTGATGCGCTGCGGATAATCGAGGAGCTTGCTGCGTGGGCGAAGATAGATCGTGCCATCGTCGCGGCGCTCGATGATAACAGCGGGATTGCCGAACGATATCGCGCGCAGCGGATGCGCGGCGACGTCTGTAACTAGCGCTGACATGTCGGCTCTCGCGCTCATCTCAGGTCGGCTTCACTTTCGCGGTCTTGTGCTCGAGGAATTCGCGGATCCGGCGTTTCGCCTCCTTGTCGCTCTGCGCCACCGTCGCCATCAGCGATTCCATCAACAGCCCGGTCTGCGGATTGGCTTCGGCGATCATCGGCAGCGCCTGCAGCACCGCAAAATTGGTCAGCGGCGCATTCCCGGCGATACGCTCGGCAAGCTCGATCGCCTTCGGCAATGCGCCGCCCGCGTCCGTCAGATATTGTGCGAAGCCGTAGGCCGCGCCTTCGGTCGCGGAATAGACGCGTCCCGTCAGCATCATATCGATCATGCGGGGCACGCCGATCAGGCGCGGCAGCCGCACCGATCCGCCGCCGCCGACAAAGATGCCGCGTTGGCCTTCGGGCAGTGCGAAATAGGCTGACGGTTCGGCGACGCGGATATGCGCGGCGCAGGCAAGCTCCAGCCCGCCGCCGATCACGGCGCCCCTCAGTGCGGCGATCACGGGCACGCGGCTGTACTGGATGCGGTCGAACACCCGGTGCCACATCTGTGAATGCTGCAGGCCTTCGGTCGCGTCGCGCTCGGAGAGTTCGGAGAGATCGAGGCCGGAGGAGAAATGGTCGCCGATGCCGTGGACGACGATGGCACCGACGCCATCGGGGATGTCGGAAAAGCAATCCTGGATCGCCAGCATGATGCCGTCGTTCAGCGCATTGCGCTTGGCCGGCCGGTTGAGGCCCACGGTCAGGACCGCGCCGTTATTCTCGATTGTCAGTAGCGCCGCGCGATCCTCGCTCGCGGCGGAGTCGGCGTTTCCCATGGCCTTATTGTTTCCTTCCCAGAATAGTTATACCTTATAACGATTGGCCCGGGAGTCAATACGATGCGTCATCGCGAGCGAGCCCCGTAGGATGGGTAGAGCGCAGCGAAACCCATCGCGATGGAGCAAGCTGCGGATGATGGGTTTCGCTGCGCTCTACCCATCCTACGATTTCATCCCTGCCTTCGGCGGGACGACCCAAGCGTGATGCGGCAGAGCGAATCCCACCACGATACCGGCGGCGATTGCGACAGGATTTCGCAATCATCGATCTGTATTGAGAAGAGCATATCTCCGCCTCAATCGGTCGTGCATCTGGCGCTCGTCAGCATTGCCGTCAGAAACAGGACTGTCAGATGGTCGTACATCGCCTGCTACCGAATCTGCTCCGACGGCGGATGCGGAATTTGTCCGGTCGCGCCAGGTTGCAGGGTGTGGCGGCGTTGGCCGCGGCCTGCCTGATGTCTGGCTGCGCCACGGTGGCGCTGGATGAGGGCGGGTCGCTGACATCGTATAGTCAGCTCCAACCCTCCGACGGCGTGGTCACGAAGTCGAAGCTCTATGTGCGTGAACAAGAGGTGCTGGCGGCACGCACCGTGCGGATCGTCCCCGCGACGATTGCCGAGAAGGCAAGGGTGGAGGGGATCACGGATCAGGAGCGAAGATTGGTCGCCAATGCGATCGATCGCTCCCTTTGCGCCGGCCTCAGCGAACGCTTCACCGTGGTCGCCGCGAACGACGACGCGGATATCACGGTTCATTCGCGGATCACGCAGATGACGCCGACCGACGAGAAGGCGGTGGCGGCATCGAAAGGGGCATCCGTTGCCAAGACCGTGCTGCTGCCCGGCGTGCCGGTGCCGGTTCCGCGCATTCCCATTGGCCTTGGCTCACTGTCGGTCGAAGCGGAAGCGAGGGCGCGCGACGGCAAGCAGGAAGGCGCCATGGTCTGGGGGCGCGGCGCGAATGCCCTCTCCGGTTCGGCGCGTGTGTCTCCGTCGGGCGATGCCTACGAATTGGCGAGTGCGTTCGGCGACGATTTCAGCCGCATGCTGGTCACCGGCAAGACACCCTTCGGAGGGCTCGGGAAACCACCTTCCATGGATCGCATCCAGTCATGGGCGGGTGGCGCGCCGAAATATGCGGCGTGCGAAGCATTCGGCCGCGAGCCGGGCATCGCGGGCCTGGTCGGAGGAGCGATCGGCGTACCGCCGGATTGGAACGACAAGGTGCCCGACGCGAGCACCACGACTGCGCAGGCTCAGTAGAAATCTTAGGGCGGATTAGCGTCCCGAACTCCGCTACATCAACTAGCGCAGGTGAAAAGCGTAATCCGCCGTTTCCTTGCGACCAAGCCGGTGGGTTACGCCTCCGCCTTCGCTCTTTGAGCTTCGGCGGACGCTAACCCACCCTACCAACCGTCACCTCGCCGCCGAGGCACGGCCTTCGCCGTCGATCTGGCGGCCCATGATCGCGATCGCCTTCTGATAGACGCCGGCGGCATTCCAGGCTTCGATCGCCGCGAAGTTGGGTTCGCCGGGCTGGTAGCCGGCGCCGGCGCGCCAGCCGTGGGCCTTAAGGAAGTTGGCGGTCGAGTTGAGCGCGTTGGCGGCCACGTCGAGATTACCGGTGCCATAGGCCAGGATGTTCTTCGGCATGAATTGGGTCTGGCCGACCTCGCCATGCATGGATCCGCGTGTGCTTGCCGACAGCACGCCCCGGTCGACCAGCTTCAGCGCCGCGTAGAGCTGATCGGTGAAGAACTCGGGTCGGCGGCAGTCATAGGCAAGAGTGGCGATTGAGGACAGCATGTTCTGATTGCCGCGCTGGCTTCCAAAGCCGGTCTCCATGCCCCAGATCGCGATCAGCGGCCCGGGTGGGACGCCGTAGTGCTGCTCGATCGAGGCGAACAGCGCTGCGTGGGATTGCTTGAGCGATCGTCCGCGCGCGACGATGGTCGAGGCGCCGCGCTTGGCGAGAAACTGGTCGAGCGACAGGCCAAAGCTGCGCTGGCCGCGATCGGCGGCGATGGTCGCGCTGGCATAGTGCGTCTGCATCAAGGCGGCGACACCGGCTTGTCCGATGCCCTTGCCACTCGCCTCGCGGGCGAATTCCGCCTTCCAGGCCTCGAAACCGCCGGGACCGTTACCGCATTGCGCCGCCTTCGCGCTTGTGCCGAAAGGCGCCAGCGTCGCAAAGGCGATGAGGGCGGCGGTTGCAAGTTTCCTGGTCATCTCGAACTCCGTTGGTCGGCAGACATGATTTAAGCATAAATTGGGTGGACGCATAAATCGCATAACAATCGGGCGAAATCCGCACCGGGGAGGAAATCATGAAAAGGCTCATCGCCGCGGCCGTGGCTGCTGGCCTCGTTCTCGAAATGGCACATGCTGCGCCATTGCCCGAAGCCAAGCCTGATGACGTCGGATTCTCGGAACAGGGCCTTGCCCGGCTGGACGATTTCTTCGCCCGCGAGATTGCGGCGAAACGGGTGCCCGGCGCCGTGGTCGCGATCGCCCGGGACGGCAAGCTCGTGCTCTACAAAGCCTACGGCCAGCTCGACCCGGCCAAGGGCACGCCGATGTCGCTCGATGCCGTCTTCGCGCTGGCGTCCATGACCAAGCCGCTTGCGGCGGTCGCCGGGCTGACACTGATGGAGCAGGGCCGCCTGCCGCTGCAGGCCAGCCTCGCCAACTATTATCCGGCCTTTGCCGACATGAAGGTCGGCGTTCCGCAGGTGGACGGTTCACTGAAGATGGAAGCGCAGGCTTCGCCGATCACCATTCATGACCTCTATCGCCACACCTCCGGCCTGATGTATGGCGGTCGGCCGGACAGCGCGAGCCCGCTCGCGCGCCTCTATCCTGACGGCACGGCGCCCGCAGTCGAGGGCGATACGCAGGCCTTCATCGATCGCATCACGAAGCTGCCGCTGGTACACCAGCCGGGGACGGAATTCGAATATGGCTTCTCGATCGACGTGCTGGGCGCGGTGATCGAAAAAGTCACCTCGCAGCGGCTCGGCGATTATCTGGCTGCGAATGTGTGGCAGCCGCTCGGCATGAAGGACGCCACGTTCCATCCGTCGGAGGGCCAGCGCGACCGTCTCGCCCGACCGTTTCCGAATGACCCGCTGACGGGCAGGCCGCAGAGCATCAGGCTGCTCGACACGCCGACCAAGTTCGACTGCGGCGGCGCCTGCGCGTTTGCCACCGTCGGCGACTATCTCCGCTTCGGCCAGATGCTGCTCAATGGTGGGGAGCTCGAGGGAAAACGCATTCTCGGGCCCAAGACGGTGCATCACATGACCTCCAACCACCTCGGGCCCGAGATCAAGAACAACGTCGCGAACGTGGAGCCGCATCGCGGCGGCTTCAGTTTCGGTCTCGGGGTGGCGGTGCGAACGAGCGAAGGTCTGTCAGCGGTCCCCGGCAACCCCGGCGAGTTCACCTGGAATGGCGCCTATGGCACGCAGTTCTTCTGCGACCCGAAGGAGCGCCTGGTTGTGGTGGTCGGAACGGCGGCGCCGGGCGAGCTCCGAAAGTATTACCGCGAGCAGGTCCAGGACATCGTCTACGGCGCCACGGTGCGGTGAGGCGCGCCGGCGGTTGCCCCTCCGTCATTCCGGGGCGCGCGCAGCGCGAACTATGATGTGCAATTGCACATCAGAGAATCCATCACGCCGCGTGCGCAGGTGGAGAAATGGATTCCGGGCTCGTCCTTCGGATGCCCCGGAATGACAGGGGACGCATTTGCGCAATCCTCTCCTCCGTCATGGCCGGGCTTGACCCGGCCATCCACGTTGTCCCGGGCGCGAAGGACGTGGATGCCCCGGACATCTGCGCGAAGACGCGCTTCGCGCTTTTGCCCGGGCGTGACGGCGTCGTATCATTCGCGCGATTTTCCTTAGGCCAATCAACGTGATTTGCCCTGTCCACCCTTCGCGCGAAAAACAATCCGCTTCCGTCGTCGGGCAAATCAGTGATTTAACTCCGCGCGTCTCACAGCGGATGAGGGGCGGGTCGCGATCGTCACGAACGTTGCGGTGAGATGCGGTGGACGTGAAGTGTGTGACTGACGAGCACGCGCATCACGGACGGCGAAGTCGTGTGGTCCTGGCGCCCCGACGCTGGCGCTAAGCTTCTATGAAGTGACGGTGGCAAAAGAGCCCGGTCACCGGGGAGAGCACGAAGGAAGCCGTAAACCATCGCGCAGGGAAAGCCGGAATGCTTCGGTTGAACCTGTGGTCCTACCCCCGTGCTTTTTGTTGCACGGGACCCATGGGTGCAACCGGCACCCGGCTTTCCCTGCGCCCTCTGCTATCGAAGAGGGCGGAAAGTGACGCAAAGCTCGGGCGCAAAGCGCCGCGAGAACGCGAACTCACATCCTCACGCTGTTTGAAATTCAAATCAGAACCCATCCCCGTCATTGCGAGCGCAGCGAAGCAATCCATACCTCCGCGCGTGGAGAGGTGGATTGCTTCGCTGCGCTCGCAATGACGGCGTCGTCCTGGCGGTGCCGTAGGGTGGGCAAAGCGAAGCGTGCCCACCATCGTGAGCACAGCACTGGATGGTGGGCACGACGCAAGTGCGCCTTTGCCCACCCTACGGCTTTCGCGGGACGACAGCGAGAATCGTAGGATGGGTAGAGCGAAGCGAAACCCATCATTCGCGCGGCTTGCTCCATCGCGATGGGTTTCGCTGCGCTCTACCCATTCTACGGACTGCTCCACCACAGCTTCGCGTGGTAACGCTTGGCTCCATTCCGCGCGGGTCGGTGTTGCCGGGCCCGGCTGATGTGCTATCTCCAGTGGTGTTCGAATCTTCGCCCCTACCATAGTGCGGGCTCAGTAATGCGTAGTTGGTTTCCTCGAAGGCAAGGACTCGGCTCGTGTTACGGATGCGGTACGTGGTGGCGGTCGGCGTGCTCATGGCGCTGAACGGAACGGATGCTTTTTCTGCCGACATTGTGCGGCCGGTCGTGAAGGCGCCGCCACTGCCGTGGACCTGGAACGGCTTCTATATCGGCGGACATTTTGGCGGAGGCTCCGGCATCACCCATGTCGGTGATCCCTACGGTCCGTCGATCTATGGCGACGACATCCGTACGCCGAAGGCGCTCATCGGTGGCCAGCTTGGCTACAACTGGCAGCAGGCCGGATCACCATGGGTGTTCGGCCTCGAAGCCGATGTCTCCGCCGTCGATGTCGACGGCACCAACACCTGTCTCGCCTATTCCGGCCTGTTCGTCTCGGCGAACTGTCGTATCCGGCAGGATGTGATGGGAACGATCACCGGGCGGGTCGGCCAGGCCTTCGGGCCGGCCGGTCACTCGCTGGCCTATGTGAAAGGCGGTGCTGCGTTTCTGTCGAGCCGTTTCTCGATGACGACCAACGCTCTCGATTTCTTCGGGCGGCCGGAAGCTTCGGTGGACGCCAACGCCGTGCAGTGGGGATGGACAATTGGGCTCGGTGTCGAGCACGCTCTGGCACCGGCTTGGTCGATGAAGTTGGAATACGACTATGCCAATTTCGGAAACCGCGACATCGCGACGCCACTCGGCGGTCTTCAGACGGCGCCGCTCGATCCAGCCAGCCTGGTCGAAACCGCTGGTCTGCCGACGGGAGTCCGGCAGGACAGCCATGTCGTCAAGCTCGGCGTGAACTATCGCCCTGGTGTTGACGCATCGCGCGGCTGGGACAATCGGCCCGCTGCTTTGCTGACGGCGGCGCCTTCGATGTCCGGGTGGTCGGCGGAAGTCGGCGCGCGTTACTGGTACAGCAGCGGTCGCTATCAGAACGATCTCGGTATGAGCACAGATCAGCCGCTGCAGAACGCGCTGATTTCACGGCTCACCTATGAGACCACAGGGCACTCCGGCGAGGTGTTCGGCCGGCTCGACAGTCCGGCCAGGGTGTTCCTGAAAGGCTTTGCCGGCGGCGGCGGGCTGACATCCGGCCACATGAACGACGAGGATTGGCTACCAACCTATCGCAACACGGCCATGGCCTACTCGAACACAGACCAGGGCAGGGTCGAGGGCACGATTGCCTATGCCACGCTGGACGTTGGATACACCCTGCTGGAAACGCCGGGCGCGAAATTCGGGGCGTTCGCAGGCTATAATTTCTATCGCGACCGCAAGGACTCCTATGGATGCGTCCAGATTGCGTATCCCGGCGGCGGCGTGATTTGCGCCGTTCCCTCGCCGACCACCGGGATCACCATCTCGCAGTCCGAAGACTGGCACTCTCTGCGCATCGGTGTGAACGGGATCGTCACGATTGCGCCCGGACTCAAGCTCACGGCCGACGCGGCCTATTTGCCCTACGTTTCCGTTTCCGGTCTCGATACGCATTACTTGCGTTCCGACGAGCCGTCGCCCTATTCCCCGGCCAACGGCACCGGGCGCGGCATGCAGCTCGAAGCCGTGCTGACCTATGACGTGACCGAGCGCTTCAGTGTCGGCGTCGGCGGCCGCTTCTGGTCGATGTGGGCGACCGATGTTTTCACGAGGGGATTCGGCAGTCCGTTTCCGACATCGACCCTCCCGATCCGCGCCGAACGCTTCGGCACGTTCCTGCAGACGTCCTACAAATTCGATGCAGTGAATTAGAACCTTGCCGCCCGTCAGTTACCGTAGAGATAGTTCGGCAGCCACAAGGTCAGGCCGGGCCAGATATACATCAGCACCATGCAGATGATGACGATCAGCATGTAGGGCATCATGCCGGCAAAAATCTGGTTCAGCGTGACGTGCTTTGGCGCCACGCCCTTCAGATAGAAGGCCGACATCGCCACCGGCGGCGACAGGAACGCCGCCTGCAGGTTCACGAAGACCAGGACGCCCCACAGGATCGGATCGATGTTGAAGTGCTTCAGCATCGGCAGGAAGATCGGCACGAAGATCACGATGATCTCGGTCCATTCCAGCGGCCAGCCCAGAATGAAGATGATCGCCTGCGACAGGATCATGAACTGGACCGGCGACATGTTGAGCGACAGCACCCAGCTCTCCAGCAGCGCCTGGCCGCCGAGGATCGCGAACACCGCCGAGAACAGCGCCGAGCCGACGAACAGCCAGCACACCATCGAGGTGGTCTTGGCGGTCAGGAACACCGCTTCCTTGGTGCGCTTCCAGTCCAGCGTCCGCGCCTGGAAGGCGAGCAGGAAGGCGCCGGCAGCGCCGACTGCTGCCGATTCGGTCGCCGTCGTGATGCCGAACAGGATCACGCCCAGCACCACCACCGTGAGGATGCCGAGCGGCATCACCGAGGTGATGAGCAGCCGCAGCACCTCGAACTGCTCGGCCTCCATGGTCCAGTAATAGTAGAGAAGCAGCAGGCCGCAGATGCCGGCCACGAACGCGAAGTAGGTATAGAACTCCGGCGGCGGTCCGAGCTCCGCCGGCGCCGCGATGGTCTTGCCTCGCAGCTCGGCACTGCCCATCTCCTGCAGCACCTCCGGCTCGTTCTTCGTGGTGGCCTCCGACCGGCTCGCGCCGCCCCCGCCGAGCTCCTCGAGTTTCTCTTCCGCGCTTTCTTCCGCGGGCTGGGCGCCTGCACCAAGCGGCTGAAGCGTTTCCTGGGTTCGCTGCTGCTGCGCGGCGGCCGGGAGCTGCGGCGCAATATCCGGCTGCTGGTGAATCACGACGTACCACCAGGCGGCCCAGAGGGTCGCCAGCGTCAGCATCAGCGGCACCAGGGCGTGGGCGAGGCTCGTCAGCAGCATCGAATAGGTGACGCGGGTGCCGTCCACGCCGGCGTTGACGGCCCTTGCGGGCATCAGCACCGCCGCAAGCAGCGCGGGCAGCATCTTGCGCGAATAGGACTGCTGCAGCTTGGCGATCCAGGGTCGCACCGGAACTTTGGTCTCGCTTTCGGGAAGCTTCGGGGCAATCTTCGGGTTCAACAGCGCCCAGCCGACGACATAGATCAGATAGAGGAAGGCGAGGAAGAAGCCGGGAAACATCGCCGCGGCGTAGAGCTTCACCACCGACTGCCCGGCCACTGCCGCGTAGACGATGATCATCACCGATGGCGGGATCAGGATGCCGAGCGTGCCGCCCGCGGTGATGACGCCGGAGGCGAGCTTGACGTCGTAGCCGGCCTTCAGCATCGGGTTGAAGGCGATGACGCCCATCAGCACAACGACCGCGCCGACCAGGCCCGAGGCGATGCCCCAGAAGGTACACACGATCAGCGTCGCCACCGCAAGCGAGGCGGGCAGGCGGCGGAACGCGAGCTGGATCGAATAGAACATCTTGTCGACCAGCGCGCCGCGCTCCATCACGTAGCCCATCAGCACGAACAGCGGGATCGAGATCAGGACGTCGTTGGTCATCGCGCCATAGGTGCGCTGGACCATCAGGTCGAAGATGTGATTGTCGCCCCAGGCCTCGCCGCCCCGGTGATAGGCGAAGAAGCCGAAGAACATGCCGAGGCCCATCAGCGTGAACGCGGTTGGGAAGCCCATCATGATGACGATCACGATGAGGACGAGCATCAACAGCCCGAGTGCCGGATCGCTCATCGTTGCAGGTCTCCACCCATGCCGCGCTGCCGCGCGCTCTCCTCGATGTCCTGCGCATGCGCGATCGCGGCCTTGCGCGATTCCTCATCGACATATTCGCTGTGCGCGAGCTGCTCCTCGACGACGTCGATCTCGCTGACGTCACGGAGCCGGTCGGGCCAGGCGCCGGTCCTGAGGCACATGATGCAGCGCGCGATCTCAGCCGCGCCCTGCAGCAGCACCAAGGCCCCGGCGAGCGGGATCATGAACTTGAAATGATAGACTGGCGGGCCGTCGGCGGTCACGTTGGAATGCTCGTTGATGCGCCAGGAATCGAGCGCGTAGTCCCAGCCGGCGTAGACCAGCGCCGCGATGCCCGGCAGGAAGAACGCGAAATACAGCACGAGGTCGAGCGAGGCCTGCAGGCGCGGCCGCATCGAGCTGTAGAGGAAATCGCCGCGGACATGGGCGTTCTGCGCCAGCGTGTAGGCGCCCGCGATCATGAACAGGGTGCCGTACAGCATATTGGAGGCGTCGAAGATCCACGCCGTCGGCATGTTGAGGATGTAGCGCTTGAAGACCTCGGCGCAGACAAGGCCCATCAGCCCGACAACCAGCCACGCCGCGGCCTTGCCGGTCCAGGTGCTGATGCCGTCGATCATGTACAGGAAACGCTGTGCGCTCATCTGCGTTCGCTAGCGGCCGTTCCGGAAGTATCGGGTTGGTGTAGAGACAGCGGAAGCGCCGTCCGGGGTTCGCTGTCCCCGGATGACGCTTTCGGTCGTGCGCAGCGCCCGTCAGGTCTTTTTCTTGGCGTTCGGTCCGAAATAGTGGGTGTAGGCCATACGGCGGTTGACCACCGTGTCGTTCTCCCACTGCGTCGCGCGCTTGGCGAAGGCGAGCTGGGATTCGACGATTTCCTTGAACAGCGGGTTCTCGGCCGACTTCTTCTCAACCACCTGGTCGTAGATCTCGAGCTGCTTCTGCAGGATCGAATCCGGCGTCTTGTAGAACTTGACCTTGTCCTTGGTCTGCATCTCCTCGTAGTCCTTCGAGTAGCGGTCGATCGCCTTCCAGCTCATGTCCTGGCTGGCCGCTTCGACGGCGTTGGAGATGATGGCCTTCATCTTGTCCGGCAGGGCATCGTACTTGGTCTTGTTGAACATGATCTCGAACTGCTCGGCATTCTGATGGTAGCTCTGCAGCATGCAGATCTTGGAGACGTCGGTGAAGCCGAGCACGCGGTCGGAAGTCGCGTTGTTGAACTCGGCAGCGTCGAGCAGGCCACGGTCCATCGCCGAGACGATTTCGCCGCCGGGCAGCGCGTTGACGGCGGCGCCGAGGCCGGTGAACACGTCGATGGAAATGCCGACGGTGCGGAATTTCAGGCCTTGGAAGTCATCCACCTTGGACATCGGCTTCTTGAACCAGCCGAGCGGCTGGGTCGGCATCGGCCCATAGGGGAAGGAGACGACATTGGCGCCGATCGAGGCGTAGAGCTTGGCGAGCAACTCCTTGCCGCCACCATATTTGTGCCAGGCCAGCAGCATGTTGGCGTCCATCGCGTAGCCCGGACCGGAGCCCCACAGTGCCAGCGCGGTCTGCTTGCCGTAGTGGTAGGCCAGCACGCCATGGCCGCCGTCGAGCGTGCCCTTCGAGACGGCGTCGAGCAGGCCGAAGGCGGGCACCACGGCGCCGGCGGGAAGCACCTCGATCTTGAGGTCGCCGCCGGTCATGTCGTTGACCTTCTTGGCGTAGTCGAGCGCGTATTCGTGGAAAATATCCTTGGCCGGCCAGGTGCTTTGCCAGCGCATGTTGATCGGGCCCTGCGCGCTGACGATGGTAGGCGCTGCAACGCTTGCTGCGGCGCCCGCGGCCGCAACCTTCAGGAAGCGGCGACGACTGGACGTACTGCCTCTATTGGATTTGGTCATGGTTTCCTCCCTGCCCTTATGATTGGCGGTCCCTTTAGGATCCGCTCTTTTTTAGGAAGGAAGACAAAGGCGTGCGCAGGAGTTTGGCAAGAACGTTCCCGATGATGCGACGCTAGGACGCGGGCCGCGAGCAACAAGCTCGCGACTGCGAGTTCGGATTTATTTCCGGCAGGAGAAGAAAAAGCTCTGGTAACAAGCCGCAGGGCTGGAGGCTCTATTAGACTTTCAGCGTAGTCGACTTCGCCCCAGCAACTCGCGATCGGGTTACCGGTCCGAGGGTTCGTCGTCGCGTCGGCGCGGCTGCGGCAGGCTGAACCCGTGATAGAGCGCCAAGACGCGAAGCAGCACACAGAGTGCCGTGCCGGGCAGCAGGGTGGCCGCGACCGGCATGCCCAGCGCGTGTCCGACCGTGACGACCGCGCTGCCCGCGAGGGCGGCCATGGCGTAGAACTCGGAATAGAGGACGATGGGCATCCGCACGGAGAGCAGGTCACGCACCATTCCGCCGCCGATCCCCGTCACCATGCCGAGGATCGTGGCCATGACAGGGGGAATGCCGTATTCGAGGGCTTTCTGTGTGCCGGTCGTTGCGAAGATGCCAAGGCCTGCCGCATCGAACAGTTCGACCGGAAAGCGCAGGCGATCGATCAGCGCCGAGAACCAGAATGCGAACAGGCCGCCGGCGGCGGAAATGGCGAGCGCATGCCAATTCGTCACGGAGGCAGGTGGAGTCGCGCCGATCAGGAGATCACGGAGAACGCCGCCGGCAACTGCGGTCACGAAGGCTAGCACGAGAACGCCGAAAATATCCATGCGTTGCCGGACGCCCGCGGCGGCGCCGCTGAGCGCGAACACCAGCGTTCCCAGGAGATTGAGGGCTTGGACCAGCGTCGCGCTTTCCATCGAGGCTCACGCTCTTACCTCGGCATCTCTGAGCCAAAGGCCGGCCGCCGTCAACATCGCCTCGATCCCCGCGCTCGCAGGGCCGGGTGAATCACTGGCGTCAAATTCGGCGCATGATTGCCATGCTCGCTGGCGGAGAAGCACAACGGCGTCTTGCAGCAGCGGAGCGCCTCGAAGAGCCACGGCGCCGCGGCCGCAATCGGATCGCTCTCCGGCATCGTGAGCAGCGTCGGGCATCGGATGAGGTCCGCGTGCCCGAGTCGGAAGCTGCCCCGGGTGTCGTCGGCGCCGCCCGTGAAGGCTGTCTGCGGCTTATTTCAATCTTCAGCGCGGCTAGGACCGCTCCGCCGTCCGCGCCCGCCGCCCCTCGATCGGATAGGCCGGATCGTTGTAGCCGGGCGTGGAAGCATGCCCGCTCACGACGAGCCGGTCGATCAGCGCCTCGTCTTCGACGGTGAAGCGATAGTCGAGCGCGCGGACGTAATCGTCCCATTGCGCTTCCGTGCGCGGACCGGCGATCACGGCGGAGATGAGGGATGAATTCAGCACCCAGGCGACCGCGAACTGCGCGGCGGTGATGCCGCGTGCTTCCGCATATTGCTTGATCTCTTGCGCGAGCCTCAAGGATTCCGGCCGCCACTCGGTCTGCATCATGCGCTTGTCGTTGCGGCCGGCGCGGGTGTCCTTGTCGGGGGTGGTATCAGCGCGATATTTGCCGGTCAGGACGCCGCGGGCGAGCGGGCTATAGGGTACCACCCCAAGGCCATAATAGCCGCAGGCCGGCAGGTGCTCGACCTCGGGCATGCGGTTCATCGCGTTGTAATAGGGCTGGCTCACGATCGGGCGGTCGAGGCCGAGCCGGTCGCAGATGTTACAGATCTTGGCAACGCGCCAGGCGCGATAGTTCGAGACGCCGAAGTAGCGCACCTTGCCCTGCCTGATCAGGTCGCCGATCGCGCGCACGGTCTCCTCCAGCGGCGTCGTGTGGTCTTCCTTGTGCAGGTAGTAGATGTCGATGTAGTCGGTGCCGAGCCGTTTCAGGCTCGCCTCCGCCGCCTGCAGCACCCAGCGTCGCGACAGCCCGCCGAAATTCGGATCGTCGCCGATCTGATTAGCGAGCTTGGTAGCGAGGACCCAGTTCTGCCTGTTGTTGGATATCGCGCGGCCCACCACCTGCTCGGAGTTTCCACCATTATAGGCATCCGCGGTGTCGATGAAGTTGACGCCGGCCTCGCGCGCCTTTGCGATGATCCGCGCCGACGTCGCCTCGTCGGTCGGGCCGCCGAACATCATGGTGCCCAGGCAGATCGGCGAAATCTTCAGGCCGCTGCGGCCGAGTTGACCGTACTGCATGTATCAAACCTCTGCGTTGTCGCGTCATTCCGGGGCGGTCCGCAGGACCGAACTCGGAATCTCGAGGTTCTCCGATGTGCAATTGCACATCGTAGTTCGATGCTTTCGCATTGCCCCGGAACGACGATCTCAGCCTACTCGCTCTTCAATATCTTGAACACGCCGTTCGCCATGGCGATGCAGCGTTTGTCGACGGTCACTTCGGTGGTGATGAAGATCAGGCTCCTGGTCGAGCGTACCACGCGCGGCTTCGAGATCAAGGTTTCGCCGATCTTGCCGGCCTCCACAAAGTGCGTATCAAGCTGCACGGTCGCAAGCGCCGGCTTGCCCGAGACATAGCGGGCGGTCATGCCGCAGGTGCGGTCCGCGAAGGTCATGATCACGCCGCCTTGCACCAGGCCGCGGCGATTGTGATGCTTGTCCTCGGTGATCAACGCATATTCATGCTCGTCATCGACGAGGCGCTGCCACAGCGGCCCGACCAGATGCAGGAAACCGGATGTATCGACGATCTTCCAGCCGTCGGATTTGAGCTTTTCCGCGGCATGTTTCGTCATGTGATGCTTTCCGTCCGGCGAGGCATGATATCAGGTCATTTCATCGAACGCGGGACTGTTGTAGTCAAGATCAATGGCCCGTTCATTTGATGATGCCACCCGGCGGAATATCGCAGAGCTCTGTACGGCGTTCAGGCGCCTGCCGGACGATTCTGCGCCGCTGCTCAAACGCGCGGCGGTCGCGATCGCACTCACGAGCGGCGAGGGCGAGGAGACCGCATTCCTGCTCACCCGCCGTGCGGCCAGCTTGCGCAGCCACAGCGCGCAATGGGCGCTGCCCGGCGGACGCTGCGATTCCGGTGAGACACAGGCGGAAGCGGCACTGCGCGAACTGCACGAAGAGCTAGGGCTGCGCGTCAATGATGGCGACGTGCTCGGCGTGCTCGACGACTATCCGACCCGCTCGGGCTATCTGATCACTCCGGTGGTAGTGTGGGTCTCGACACGGGCGCCGATCATGCCCAACCCGGACGAGGTAGCTTCCGTCCATCGCATCACGCTTGAATCGATCGAGGCGGAGGATGCGTTCAGCTTCACCACCATTCCCGAGAGTGTCAGGCGCGTGATCCGCTTCCGCCACGCCGGCCAGCACATCCATGCGCCGACGGCTGCCTTGATCTATCAGTTTCGCGAAGTGCTGGCCGGCCGCGACACCCGCGTCGCCGATCTCGAGCAGCCGGTCTTCGCCTGGAAGTAGGCAGCTCTCAACCGTCATTGCGAGGAGCGCAGCGACGATGCAATCCGCGTCTCCGCAAATGGCGCGATGGATTGCTTCGCTCCGCTCGCAATGACGGGGCGGCCGAGTCATCAGAAGTCCGGTTGCTGACGCCAGGCATCTGAGCGACAATGCCACCATAACAACAAACATCAGGGGAGGCTCTCGGGCATGCTGTCCTGGAACAAGCGATTTTACACCGCCATCGCCGCGCTTGCCGTCGGCGCAGCATTCTGGCCGGCGCAGGCCCAGGATTATCCGAACCGGCCGATCACGCTCGTCATCCCCTTCGCGCCCGGCGGCAGCACGTCCATCGTCGGCCGCGGCATTGCCGAGAAGATGAGTGAATTTCTCGGCGAGAAGATCGTGATCGACAACCGCCCCGGCGCCGGCGGCACGGTCGGCACCAAGGCGGTCGCCAAGAGCGATCCCGATGGCTACACGCTGGTGCTCGGCTATACAGGGACACTCGCGATCGGCCCGTCGCTCTACAAGAAGGCGGGCTACGATCCGCGCAAGGATTTCGCGCCGATCGGCATGATCGGCAATGCGCCGAATTCGCTGGTCGTGCATCCGTCGTTCCCGGCCAAGAGCGTCGCCGAGCTGATCGCCTATGCCAAACAAAATCCGGGCAAGGTCAGTTTCGGTTCGGCCGGCGCCGGCACAGCAAGCCACATCACTGGCGAATATTTCGCGCGCAGTGCCGGCATCTCGCTCGTGCATGTTCCCTACAAGGGAACGGGCCCTGCGCTGGTCGACCTCATCGGCGGGCACATTCCGATGGCATTTGCGCCGATCCCTGCCTCTCACGCCAACGTCAGCGGCGGAACGCTGCGCGCACTCGCGGTGACCAGCGTGACCCGCTCCGGTCTCCTGCCCGACGTGCCGACGATCGCCGAGGCCGGCGTTCCCGGATTCGACGCTTCGCTCTATTATGGCCTTGCGGCACCGGCCGGCACGCCGCGGCCGATCGTCGACAAGCTCAACAAGGTGCTGCGCGATGCGCTCGCCTCCGAGGAGGTGAAGCGGCAATTGGGCTCTGACGGCACCGAGATCACGCCGGGCTCGCCCGAGGATTACGCCGAGTTCATCGACAAGGACGAGAAGAAGTGGGCGCAGCTCGTGAAGGCCAGCGGCGTCGAGCCGGAGTGAGAAGCACTTGTTCTGGGCCATGGCGGGGCGTTTGGTCGCTTTTGAGTGATTCAATTCGAGGCTGACATCGCGCGCGTCCTTGCTACAAGAGAGCATGCGCCCGCCATTGATTCGCTGTTTCCCCGGATTGGTCGCGCTCGCGCTGTTCGCGGGCGCGCCGGAGGCCGTGGCGGTCGAGGCTACCACCCTTTCTGCATCCACCGCGGATGCGATGGCGCAGGCCGCAACGCCGCAGGCGATCGCCGAATATCGCCGCAAGCTGCGCGAATATCAGGAAGCGCGCGCCGCCTTCGATGAGGAGGCGGGCGCCTATTGGAGTGCGATTTCCGAGAAACGGCGCACCCGCAACGCCAAACGGCGCGAGCGACAGCCGATCACGCTCGATGATTATGTGCTCGATCAGCCGCCGCTCTATACCGGGCCGAAACGGCCGGTGAATCCGGAACCTGAAGAAGAGGAACCGTCGCGTCCACGCAGGACCATTCCTCTCGTCGCCGATTTCCTGAAGGCCGCCGCCGAGCAGTTTCAGTTCACGCCAGAGCGGCCGGCCACCGAGATCGAGTTCAAGCGCGCCTACGCCCGTTACGCGCTCGCGGCCGGCTTGACGCGCGAGCAGGCGGTGCGGGTCTATTCCTTCGAGACCGGCGGCACCGGCAATCACGATATGCAGTCGGGCTACCGCGGTCCGGGCACAAAGGCGATCTCGACCGCAATCGGCTACAATCAGTTGCTCACCACCAACACCGTCGAGTTGATCGCCCAGCAGGGCCCTGAGTTCATCAAGGTGCTGACTCAAAAGGCCGCTACGCTGTCCGGTCCCGCGCGCAAGGCGATGGATCACAAGCTCGCGGTGCTGAAGAAGATGGTGGCATTCGCACGCACGGTGCCGGACGACTGGTCGGCGCATGAGCGGCTCGCGAGCACGCCGCAGGGCTGGGCGGTCCATTCCATGGTGCTCGATATCGACGTCGGCCCGATGCTGCAGACCCACAAGCTGCTGACGTCAGTCATCTTCGCGCGGAACAAGGGCTACACCCGCCCGCTGAGCGCGGCCGAACTCGAGATGATGAACCTCACCGGAGACGGCACCGGCTACGACATGGTCACGATGCCGCAAGCGATGCGCGAGAGGGTGCCGACGTCGAACTTCTTCCAGCGCGGCGGCTACGAGCGCAACCCGGTCGCGATCCGCCACAACACGGTGGCAAAGCTGCTCGCAGTCACCGACGAGCGGATGGATTTCAACAGCAACAAGCCCGGCGCCAAGGAACTGGCGTCAGTGTTTTAGTGGCCCGCGGGCCGTAGGGTGGGCAAAGCGAAGCGTGCCCACCTTTCTTGCACCGACCGTGGATGGTGGGCACGCTGCGCTTTGCCCACCCTACAGGTTACAGCGGCATCGTCGCCTAATTCGATCCGAACATGAACTTGCCGTCGCCCTCGAGATAGGGGCCGGAGCGCATGTAGAGCTGGCCGTTCTGGCCGACGAAGAACAGCGTGCCTCTCGGCACCTTCTTGGCGCCTTTGAGCAGCAGCCCGGCATTGTTGGTCCCCATCTTGTAGGCGAGGGTCGAGCCGTCCTTGCCATAGGCGTAGCCCATGTCGGACTTCAGCTCCCAGGGTGCGGGCGATGCATCCTGTGCGAGTGCGGGAGCCGCCAGCGTCGTCAGTGCCGCTGCCGTCAAAAAAGCCGTCATCAAAAAGCTTTTGGCCTGAAATCGAGTCATGATCGTCCTCCCCAGTCGTCGCTGCCGAAACCGGCGCCCTTGCCTTGAACAAATCACGAACGTCATTATTCCGTCAATACGACGGAAGTCGTCGTGCGGCATCACGTGCAACCTGCGGGTTTGTGATTTCCTGCTTCGCGACTATGTTGCCGTTTCCATCTACAAACGCATGATTGCGAAAAGTTTGATAGGGATGATTCGAATGACCCCCGGCATGAACATCGGTTTCGGTATTGCGCTCTCGCTGATGACGATGGCCACCGCGGCTTATGCCGACGAATTCAAGCTTTCCAACAACCAGCGCATCGCCTGCAGCCGGGGATTGTCCGCCGGCAAGCTCAACACTGCGACCTGCAAGTCCTACGCCTATCTGTTCAACACCAAGACCTCGGAATATTTCCGCTGCCAGGTCTCGCTGGCGCTGACGCGCGACAACAAGGAGGTTATCAACGTGCAGGCCGATGGCGGCTGCACCAAGCGGCCGCGCATCTTCGACACCGATGGCAATTACTCCTTCGATGCCACCGAAACTGAACCGCCGAACACCAACTCGTTCTTCGGTCCCGGCGGCTATTCGGTCTGGGCCAGCGACAACAATGTGCAGAAGGTGCGCGGCTGCATCACGATCTCCTCCGGCCTCGGCTCGGATATCTCGAAATGCATCGACATGACGTTCCAGTGAACGTCACGATTTCGATTCAGCGCTCGCGGCAGGGGAAGGCCGCGAGCGGGCGAACTTCTTCACTCCCATCGGCTTGCCGAACAGATAGCCTTGCACCAGGTCGAAGCCGACCGCATGGGCGGTGAGGAAGTCGGCGCGGGTCTCGACGCCCTGGGCGAGCGCCCGTGCGCCGTGGTCGTGGGCAAGCTCGACGACATGTTTGCACACGGTCTGCTTCAGCCGGTCGTCGGCGGCGCCGGTGACGAATTGATGATCGATCTTCAGTTCGACGAAGGGGAAGTTCTTTAGACCCATCAGCGATGGCCACTCCGTGCCGACCTGGTCGACCGATATCGCGATGTTGTGGAACCGCACCTGCCGCGCGACCTCGATCACGAGGTCCAGGTTCTCGATCACCTCGGCGCTTCCGATCTCGAGCAGCAGGCCGCCGAACGCGGGATGCTGCGGCACGCGGCGGCATAATTCGCGCACGGCTTGCGGATCGCTCAGGAACGATACCGGCAGGTTGATCGAGAGGTCCACCGGTCCTTTCTGCTCCAAGAGATAGTGCCAATCCTCGATGGCGCGACCGACCACGAATTCGGACAGCGCTTGGAAATGCGGATCGCTTTCATCGGGAATGAAATAGGCCGGCGGCACCACACCCCACGCCGGATGCCGCATCCTGACCAGGGCCTCCGCGCCCGCGGGCACCAGCGTGCGCAAGTTGATCTTCTGCTGGTACCACAATTCGAGCCAGCCGGCCTTGAGCGCTTCTGCCACATCGACCGCGGGGCTCGGCGCGGGCTCCTGCGGCAGCAGCATCGCAACGCTGTCGCGCAGCGTTCCGGCGCCGAACGGCGTCGCCAGCGGCGGCAGCATGGCTACGCCGTATTCTTCGCCAATTTGCCTGACCGCTTTTACCATAATCGACTCGGGCGGGCCGATGACGAGAACCTTGCCGGCGAAATTCTTTCTGACGAGAACCTCCAGAATCCTGCCGACCTCGATCCCGTTGACGGAGACACCGAGCACAAGCAGGTCGGGCCGATGCGCGTCCAGCGCGCCATCCAGTTCGGTGGCCTCGCCGCACTCCGAGGTGATGAAGCCGAGATCCTCGAGAGCATCAGAAAGAAAGGTACGAAGGTGCTTCTTGCTATCGGCGACGCAAGCCCGCGGCGTCAATTTGCGATGACCGAACCAGCCGGGTCGTGCGTATTCCTTGGGGTTGATTTGATTCATGCCCGCCCTTTCCCGTGATGTCGATTTGACTCGTACATCTCCGTGGCGGCCTTAATCGGGAAATTTGAGGACCCTCCTTTCAAATCCCCATGAATGCTTAGGTAGGGTTAAAGAGACAAATAAAGCTAAAATTGTAATGAATAATCGAAGCAGATCAGCGCATCGGCGGCCCCAAATGCCGTGCTCCGACGCCATTCGGTCCGAACTGCTCGCGAGCGATTGCAATGGTGCGCCGCCGCGTCGTTTCGCGGCGGCAGCACGCGTTAATGTCTGTGGTTGTTTATCGTTGTCGCCGTGATCGATTCCCGTTTTGAGAATAGCGTTCACGTGATCGCCGCCGCTACCGATCGTTCTTTATTCGAGCATGATCTTTTCGGAAAACCGGTCTCCACTTTTCCGGATCATGGTCTAGTGCCCCATGCGCGCCGAAGCCGGGTGACCCGGCACCTTGAAGCGTTTTCCGGTGTCGCTAACCTTCCCACCATCGACTTTCAGGATCGAGAAATCCTGAGTCAGGTAATTTCCGGCCAGCAGGTACTTGCCGTCCGGCGTGAACACGACGGCTTCGGGCAAGCCACCGACCTCGATGTCTTGAGTCTTGGTCACCTTCTTGCCGTCGATCTTCAGCACCGTGAGGCTGCCGTCCTTGTGATAGTAGTACGCGTTCTTCATGTTGGAGCCGCGCAAAATGGCGGCGACAGCGAGATCTCCCTTCGGCGAAATCGCAAGGCCCTCGGGGCCGTCGCCGACCACCACACGATCGATGATGCGCGGCGGATTGGCTTCGAGATCAATCACGCTCGTGGTGTCGACGCTGCCGTCGGATGAGCCGGCGCCGCCATTGTCGGACGTCAGCGCGAGTTTGCCATTTGGCGTCACCGCGACATTGTATGGCCATTGGCCCGTCGGCAGATCGACCTTGTTGTAGGTGACCTTGTCTCCGGCAATATCGAGCACCGAGACCTTGTGCGCGGGGAAGCGGACAGCGAGCGCCCGCTTGCCGTCCGGCGTGAACGCCACATGGGCGACGCTGTCGGGCAACGCAATGGTGTCGGTGACCTTGACGTCGGTCCCATTGATCGAGAGCACGCTAACGGAATTGTCGCCACGATTGGCGACCAACGCCATCTTGCTGTCCGGACTGATGCTGAGCCCGGACGGCTGCTTGCCGACGGTCACGGTTGCTGCCAGCTTCGGCGGGTTGGCCTTGAGATCGATGACATAGACCTTGTTGTCCGGCACCTGCTTCAGCGCATCGCCGTCCTTGGTCACATCGACTGAATCGGCGACGAGAGCGATCGAGCCGGTCGGGTCGATGTCGAGATTGACCGGCGGTCCCACCACCGAATTCTTCAGCGGCAGTGAGGCGACGGTCTTGGGATTTTCGGGATTGGCGAGGTCGAGGATGAGAACCTGGTCCTTGCCGGGCGCAGACAGGATCGGTTTTCCATCGTCATCCCATAACACCTTCTCGTCGAGCCCGACGATCATGAAAGGTTTCGCATGGGCAGGATTGAACGTGAGATTGCAGAGCAGGACTGCGGCTCCCAAAGATAGTCCGACGGCGCGGTAAGCAGGCATTGGCGTTTCTCCCGGTTGCGCCGGCCACTGGCGGGCCGGTTTCGCGCAGGGAAAATTAAGCAGGGAATACGATCCTTGCCAATGGCCGAACTGACGTGCGTGTTGGCGCTCGGTTCTATACGTCGTCTGGATCGGGTGACCGACGCGCCCCGTCGGCCGATGTCCCGGCCCTGCTATGGGAGAGTAATGCCGTCGTCACTCCGGCTGGATGCCCGCGAATTTGGCGACCTTGCCCCATTTCTCGGTCTCCGCCAGCACGTAAGCCTGCATGTCCTGGGCCGAGCCGCCGACGGGGTCGGCGCCGAGCTTGCGCAGGCGTGCAATCCCGTCCTCGGTCTTGAGGAATTTGTCGACGCTCGCGTTGAGGCGGTCGATGATCTCCTTCGGCGTCTTCGCAGGAGCCGCGATCGTGAACCAGGAGGCGGCCTCATAGCCGGGCACGCCCGCCTCCGCGATCGTCGGAAGGTCAGGCAATAGCGGCCAGCGCTTGGAGGTGGACACCGCAAGCGGACGGATCTGTCCGGCTTCGGCGAAGGGCTGCGCGGCGGGGAGGTTGTCGATCATCAGATGCACGCGGCCGGCGATCAGGTCGGTCAATGCCGGCGCGCTGCCCTTGTAGGGCACATGCGTGATCTCGACGCCGGTCATCGAGCGGAACAGCTCGGTCGAGACATGCGCGGTGCTGCCGAGCCCGGGCGTGCCGTAGAACAATTCGCCACGCTTCGACTTGGCGTAGTCGATCAGTTCGGCGACCGACTTCACCGGCAGCGAATTGGTGACCGAGCAGAGATTGGGCACCCGCGCGATGATGATGACTGGCGCGATATCCTTCAGCGGATCGAACGGCATGTTCCTGAACACGAACGGATTGATCGCATGCGTGCCGGGCGTGCCCACGAGGAAGGTGTAGCCGTCAGGATCGGCTTTGGCGACGGCGTCGGCCGCGATATTGCCGCCCGCGCCGGTTTTGTTCTCGACGATGAACTGTTGGCCGAATTCCTCGGAGACCTTGGCCGCGACCACGCGGGCCAGGATGTCGGTGGTGCCGCCGGCGGCAAACGGCACCAGGAGCTTGACCGGCCGCGTCGGCCATTCGGCGGCGCGCGCCAGCCGCGGCAGCATTGATGCGCCGGCAAGCCCGGCGGTGCCTCGCAGCAGCGAGCGGCGGCTAAGATTTGACGAAGCGACGGTCGAAGAAGGCATTTGGAGGTCCTTGAGCGATGCGGAAGGATAGGCGCCGAAAAATCGAGCGGCGCACGATGGCGCCGCTCAGCGGTGGTCAGGAATTGTGGTTGAGGCGTGTCATAGCGTTTTCGAGCGAAGTGGATACCGGTTCGCGTGAAGAAAACGCGTCAAAACAAAAGAGCTAGCCGTCAATGCCCTTTTCCTTGAAATACTTCAATGCGCCCGGATGGAACGGGATCGGGGAGCGATCCTGGCGCTGGTTGTCGAGGGAGAAGCTCTCGGCTTCCTTGTGCACGGCGACGATGTCGGCCTTCTTTTCCACCAGCGTCTTGACGATCGTATAAGCATCGTCGTTGCTCATCTTGTCCCCGGTGACAACCAGGTTCCAGACCTCGGTGATGGAATTGTCCTTGTCGTAGCCCGGATACGAGCCTGCCTTGATCTTGCTGGCGGAGTAGAGTTTGCCGTATTTGGCATTCATCTTCTCGGCCAGGTCGCCATGATCGATCAGCTTCATCTTGACGCCGGGGGTCGCCGCGAGGTCGGTCACCGCCGCGGTCGGGATGCCCCCGACCCAGAAGAAGGCATCGATCTTGCCGTCCTTGATGGCGTTGACGGATTCGGCAACGCCGAGCCGCTCGCGCTTCATGTCCTTGTCTTTGTCCAGGCCAGCCGCTTCGATGACACGGAATGCCATCACTTCGGTGGCGCTGCCGGGCGAACCCGTCGAGACGCGCTTGCCCTTGAAGTCCGCCATGGTCTGGATGCCGGTGCCCTCGACGGTCACCACATGCATGCGGTTCGGATAAACGACGAGGAGGGCCTGCAGCGGCACCTTGTTGTTCTTGAACTTGTCCTGGCCCTGCAGTGCGTCGAGCGCGGCATCGGCCATGGTGAAGCCCATTTCGCTCTGCCCGGTGCCGATCAGCTTGAGATTGTCGACCGAGCCGCCGGTGACCTCGGCGGTGGCCTGCACATTGGGAAGATTCTTCGAGAGCACGTTGGCGATCGCGCCGCCGAGCGGATAGTAGACGCCGCCGGTGCCGCCGGTGCCGATCGACATGATCTTCTGCTGCGCATGAACGATGCCGGCAAAAGCGAGACCGGCCGAGATCGTCACAGCCAGCATCGCCACGGTCTTTTTCAGTTTCTTCATCCTGTCACTCCCTCATTAAATCGTAAGCGCCGGTTCCTTCGGCGTCGGTGTTCTCGCCTGCCACAGCAGCACGCCGAGGCCTATGATCAGACCTGGCACGTAGGTGTAGCTGATATCGCGGCCGATTATCCATTCGACGATCGCCTCGATCAAACTCGGAAACACCAATAGCAATCCGGATAGCAGAAGCAGGCCGCGTTCGATCGGCGTAGTTTGTCGCAGGGCCCAGTTCTGGGCAAATGCGGCGAGCGCCAGCAGTCCGATGGTCGCCTTGAGCGTGATTTCGAGGATATCGACCCACGAGCCGCCCTTCGGGATCGCCAGCAGAAGGCCAACGCCCTGCGGGTCGAGCACGAACACGAACGGCACCAGGAAGGCCGGCAGCGTGTATTTCCACGATTGCAGCGTCGTGCGGTAGGGATCGCCTCCGGTGATGGCAGCAGCCGCGAACGGCGACAGCGCTGTTGGCGGCGACACCTCCGACAGCACGGCGTAATAGAAGATGAACATGTGCGCGGCGTAATCGGGCACGCCGAGCTTGATCAGCGCCGGCGCTGCGATCACGGCGCAGATGATGTAGGAGGCGGTCACCGGCACCGCGAGACCGATAATCCAGACGATCAGCGAAGTGTAGATCGCGGTCAGTAGTAAGCTGCCGCCGGCATAGCTGATCACGATCGACGAGAATTTCAGGCCGAGGCCCGTCAGCGTCACGATGCCGACGACGATGCCGGCGCATGCACAGGTGGTCGCGGCATTGAGCGCGCCGATCGAGCCGTCGGCCAGCGCCTTCACCAGCTTCGTGGGCACCAGCGCCGTTTCCTTCCGCAGGAAGCTCAACGCGAAGGTGACCACAACGGCGTAGAACACCGACAGTGACGGCGAATAGCCGATGATCATGAACACGACCACGGCGGCCAATGAGACGAAGTGAAAGCCGTAGCGCTTGGTCATCTGGCCGAGCGTCATCTCCGGCTTGAAGTTGACGTCCTTGGCGCCGAATTTGCGGGCATCCAGTTCGACCATGAACAGCAGCGACATGTAATAGAGGCAGGTCGGGATGGTCGCCATCCAGATCACGTCGAGATAGCTGATCTTGAGAAACTCGGCGATCAGGAACGCGGCCGCCCCCAGCACCGGCGGCGACAGGATCGCGCCGAGGCCACCGGCCGCCAGCAATCCGCCGGCGGCGTTTTTCTCAAAACCCGCTTTGGCCAGCATCGGATAGGCCACGGTGCCGATCATCACGGTGGTGGCAACGCCCGAACCCGAGGGGCCGCCGAGCAGGAACGACGACAGCACGACCGTCCGTCCTGCGCTGTTCGGCTTGCCGCCCATCAGCGCCAGCGAGAAGTCGATGAAGAACTTCCCGGCGCCGGATTGCTGCAGGAATGCGCCGTAGATCGTGAACAGGATGATCAGGGTAGCCGACACATCGACGGCGACGCCGAAAATGCCTTCCAGCGTGATGAAGAGATGGCCGACCAGGCGGGACAGGTCGTAGCCGCGGTGGGTCCACGGCGCCGGCAGATGCGGACCGAGCATCGCATAGGCGATGAAGAACAGCGACACCACGGGCATGATGGGTCCGGTGGTGCGCCGCGTCGCCTCGAGCAGCAGCACGATGAAGACAATGCCGACGATGACATCCAGGTGGTCGGGCGTCGTGGCGCGGTCGGTGAAATCCTCGCCGCCCCACAGCGCATAGACGATGGTTGCGACCGCAACGATGCCCGGCACGATGTCCCACCAGCGGACGCGGTTGCGAAAACGCGTGGCGAGCGGAAACAAGAGGAAGCTCAGCACCAGCGTGAAGGCGACATGGGTATAGCGGAGTTCCTGGGTCGGAACGATCGCGTAGGCCGCATAGAGGTGGAACAGGCTCATGACCACCGCGATCGTGGTCGAAATGCGTCCTGCCCATCCCATCAGGCGGTTGGTCGCGCCTTCCTCGGCCTCTACGAAGGTTTCCGCTTTCTGCAGCGCCTCCTCGGAGATGGCGACGACTTCGTCATTGGACGACGATTTGCCTGACGGTCGGCCTTCTGTAGTCATGCTTCCCCCAGTACGCTCTCTCTAACCCGGCTGGACGGCCGGGTCTTGGGCGGCGCATTCATGCTGGTTTGGGGCAAACGTTGTAAGGGGCATCGCGCCTGCGACTTTCGGATGATGCATGCGGAGTGTGCATCGGGCACATCAGCCGGACTGGGTTGACCGCGGGCGCCTGGCTGCAATACGAACACTAACAAGGGGAGAAGCCAATGGATCGGCTCAAGGGCAAAATCGCGATGGTGGTCGGCGCCGGCTCGATCGGGCCGGGCTGGGGCAACGGCAAGGCGGCCGCCGTCACCTTTGCGCGCGAGGGTGCCAGCGTGTTCTGCGTCGACCGTAACGCGGCCGCTGCGGAAGAGACGGCCGGCATCATCACCGGCGAGGGCGGCAAGGCGGCAGCGTTCACCGCGGACGTCTCCCGTGCGGCCGACGTCGAGGCGATGGTCGCCGCATGCCTGAAGACGTATGGCCGCATCGACGTGCTCGACAACAATGTCGGCATCGCCGAGATGGGCAGCGTGGTCGAGGTGAGCGAGGCGGAATGGGACCGCGTGTTCGCCGTCAACCTCAAGAGCGCCTATCTTGCCATGAAGCACGTGATCCCGGTGATGCAGAAGCAGGGCGGCGGCTCGATCATCAACATCTCCTCGATCGCCTCGATCCGCCATCTCGGCATCTCCTACGTCACCTATGCCACCACGAAGGCGGCGATGAACCAGATGACGCGCACCAGCGCGGTGCAGTTCGCGCGCGACCATGTGCGGGTGAACGCGATCCTGCCCGGTCTGATGAAGACGCCGATGGTGGCGCATTCCGCCGGCCTCGCCGCCAGCTATTCCGCGGGCGACGTGGAAGCGATGTGGCGCGCCCGCGACGCGCAGGTGCCGATGGGCCACATGGGCGACGCCTGGGACGTCGCCAACGCTGCCTTGTTCCTGGCTTCGGATGAATCGAAATACGTCACCGGCATTGAGCTCGTCGTCGACGGCGGCGTGACGCTGAAGGTGAGCTAATTGTCGTCCCGGCTCAAGGCCGGGACGACGCAAGATCACGCCTCCGCGCTCAATTCGGCACGGTCGAGCTCTTCCTCGACCAGATGAAATGCGTCGTCGCCGATCTCCTCAGAGTCGCGCAGCGTCAAGAGCGATTGCCGGGCGGCGCTGATCGCGCGGCGCCTTAAGGGATCGGCGGGAAGCTCGCTCGATGTGACGCCGCCGCTCGGATCGGTCTCGGCGCGCATCAGAAGCGCGCGGTATTCCAGCCTGAGGATCTCGGCCTCCTCGGACGGATCGCCGTCGATCTCCTCCAGCGCGGCGCGAAAGGCCGTGGCGCGGGCGCGCGCCGCCTCGGCCGTCACCGGATCGTCGTCCTTCAGACGCAGCGCCAAGATCAAGGGCCGCAAGGTCAAGCCCTGGATCACCAGCGTTCCAAACACCACCGAAAAGGCGGTCAGCAGGATCAGGTCGCGATACGGGAAATCCTCCGGCAACGCAAAGGCGGCCGCCAGCGTGACGATGCCGCGCATGCCGCACCAGGAAACGACGAAGCCGCTCTTGATTGTCGGCGGCGGCGCCGTGCGCGAGGGGTGGAATAGCCCCCATGCCACCAGTCGCCGAAAGACGACGCCATAGCTCATCACCCACGCGATGCGCGCGAGAATCACGGCCGCCAGCACGCTCGCGGCAAAGATGCAGTATTCCATGCGCACGTAGGCGTCGAGCCCGGCCCAGATCGGCTTGAGCTGCATCCCGATGAACATGAAGGCGAGCACGTTGAGCACGAATACCACGGTCTCCCACACCGCATAGGACGGGACACGCAGCCGGGCCGGAGTTCGCGCCGGTGCGGTGCGGGCCAGCGTGATGGCGAAGACCACGATGGTGAGAATGCCGGAAAGGCCGATCCGCTCGGCGATGATCCAGATCATGAACGTGCCGCCGAACTGGGTGATGATCGCGCTCGGCGCGTAGCTGATCCGTTGCGTCAGCAGTGCCGAAATCCTCGCGAAGAGAAAGCCGGCGAGCAGGCTGCCGACGAGCGCCCATGCTACCGCGGGCGCGAATTCGTGCAGCTTCGCATGCTCGATCGCCACGGCGCCCACGGCGATGCGATAAATCAGCAGCGCGCTGGCGTCATTGAGCAGGCTCTCGCCTTCGAGGATTTTCAGGAGCCGATAGGGCAGCTTGACCTGGCGCAGGATTGCGACTGCGGCAGCGGCATCCGGTGGTGCCACGATGGCGCCGAGCGCGATCGCCGCGGCCCATGGCATGTCCGGCTTGAACCAGTGCGTCACCAGGGTGACGGCGGCGGTGGTGGTTCCTACCGCCGCCAGCACCAGCATCGTCACCGGCAACCAGTTGTTGCGGAGGTCCCGCAGCGAGGTGTCGAACGCTGCATCCACCAGCACCGGCGCCACGAACAGTGCCAGCGCGAGGCTGGGTTCCAATGTCCAGGATGGCCCCGACGGCAGGAAGGTCAGGAGCACGCCGCCGATCGCAAGAAAGGTCGGATAGGGCACGTTGATACGTCGCGCCACCGCCGACAGCGGAATGGCGACGAGCAGCAGGACGATGATCCATTCGAAGGTTGACACGCGTCAAATTCCCGTTGGCGGACGTCGGCTAATCTAGCATCAGTTTGCGAGCCCATGGGCAAGCGCGAAATCGCGACAAATCTCCCGCTGTGCGGAGTATGCGTCGTTTGCTACCATCGGGCCGAGATCAAGAATTCCTTCCGGACCAATCGATGCAACCCTGGCTCTTCATCCGACGCGCTCTCGTCGCGTCGAGCCTTTGCATGGCGCTTGCGCAGCATGCATTCGCAACCGGCGTAGAGCCGCTCAAGGATGTGCAGGCCGATCCTGCGCCATGCCTCACTGCTGCTGGTGCTGACGATAACGACAAGGCCGTCGAACTCTGCACGGCGCTGATTGACAATGAAAGCGCCACCAACGCCGATCGCGTCAAGGCGCTGATCGCGCGTGGCGACGCCTATGCCCGCAAGGACATGGTCGACCGCGCGATCTCCGATTACGACGCGGTGCTGAGGCTGGATCCGACGCTTGCCGATAGCTTCAATGCGCGCGGCGAGCTCTGGCGCAAGAAGGGCGACCGGCCCAAGGCGCTCGCTGATTTCGGCGCGGCGATCAAGCTGAACCCGGATCACGCCGCGGCGCGCGCGAACTACAAGTCGTTGGCGCTCGAATTGGAGCGCCTGGGCGCGCTGATGGCCGTTGCCGGCAAGCCAAGTTTCAATTGTGCCAAGGCGCACCGCGCGGTGGAGAAGGTCATCTGCGGCAATCCGGAACTCGCCGATCTCGATCGCGAGATCTTTGCGGCGAATGCCAGGGCGATCCGCGAGGCCGAGAATCCGCGTGCCGCCCGCGCCCTGCAGCGCGAGCAGGACGAATTCATCGCCCGCCGCAACGCCCAGTTCGGCCGTCCCGGCTACGACCTGCAGAAGGCGATGAAGCAGCGCCTCCAGAAGCTGAACGGGGCCGATGGGTATTAGCTCTCTTTCACCTCTCTCATAGGGAGAGGTCGATTTGCGCCAGCAAATCGGGTGAGGGGTTACGCTCTCTCGTGGGACCTGAACCCCTCACCCGGCGCTGCGCGCCGACCTCTCCCTGCGGGAGAGGTGGGAGGTCGCGAACGCGCTTTGTGCACGAACGGCGGCGTCTTTTCGGCTTGAATCATGACCGCTCTCCGTGACAATGCGGTCAGAGACGATGAACTAGCCGCTTGCGTCATGCCCGGCCTTGTGCCGGGCATCCACGTCCTTCCCGGCGAGGAAGCAACGCGTGGACGGCCGGGACGAGCCCGGCCATGACGGGGAGAAGGACCGGGAGGACGCCATGAATATTCACGACAGCCGCTATCACGAGGTCTATGCACGTTCGCTGGCTGATCCCGAGGGCTTCTGGAGCGAGGCGGCGCGGGAGATCGATTGGATCGAGCCCGCGAAGAAGATTTTCGATCCCTCGCTTGGCGCTTATGGACGCTGGTTCACCGGCGCCGTCGTCAACACCTGCTACAACGCGCTCGATCGCCATGTCCTGGGCGGTCGCGCCGAGCAGGTCGCACTGATCCACGATTCCCCGCTCACCGGCAGCGTGACGAAATTCACCTATGCCGAGCTTCTGAAGGAAGTGCAGACGCTCGCCGCGGTCATGCAGGATTTCGGCGTGACCAAGGGCGACCGCGTCATCCTCTATATGCCGATGGTGCCGGAAGCGGTGGTGGCGATGCTGGCCTGCGCGCGGATCGGCGCGGTGCACAGCGTGGTGTTCGGCGGCTTTGCGGCAAAGGAGCTGGCCAGCCGCATCGATGATGCCAAGCCGAAGCTGATCTTTTCGGCAAGTTGCGGAATCGAGCCCGGCCGCATCGTGCAGTACAAGCCGCTGCTTGACGAGGCGATCAAGCTTGCCAGCGCCAAGCCGCAAGGCTGCATCATCCTGCAGCGCCCGCAGCATGGTTGCGAGCTCACTGCGGGCCGCGATCACGACTGGGCCCGTCTGCGCGGCGCCGCGCTCGATGCCGGCAAGGCCGTGCCTTGCGTCCCGGTGCTCGCGACCGATCCGCTCTACATCCTCTACACCTCGGGCACGACGGGAATCCCGAAGGGCGTCGTGCGCGACAATGGCGGGCACCTGGTCGCGCTGAAATGGTCGATGTTCAACCTCTATGGCGTCAGGCCGGGCGAGGTCTGGTGGTGCGGCTCCGACATCGGCTGGGTGGTCGGCCACAGCTATATCGTTTACGGCCCACTGTTCCATGGCGCGACCTCGGTCATGTATGAAGGCAAGCCGGTCGGCACACCCGATGCCGGTGCGTTCTGGCGGGTCATCTCCGAGCACAAGGCGGTTGCGTTCTTCACCGCACCGACCGCCTTCCGCGCCATCCGCAAGGAGGATCCGGAAGGCAAGTTCATCCGGCAATACGATCTCGCAAACTTCCGCACGCTCTTCCTCGCCGGCGAGCGCGCCGATCCGCCGACGGTGGAATGGGCGGAAGCACAATTGAAGGTGCCGGTGGTCGACCATTGGTGGCAGACCGAGACCGGCTGGTGCATTGCCGGCAATCCGGTGGGCCTCGGCATGCTGCCGGTCAAGCACGGCTCGCCGACGGTACCGATGCCGGGCTATCAGGTCGATGTGGTCGATGAGGCCGCAAGGCCCGTGCCCGCAGGCACTATGGGCTCGATCGTGGTCAAGCTGCCGATGCCGCCCGCCTGCCTGCCGACGCTGTGGCAGCAGGACGAGCGCTTCAAGGAAGCCTATCTCTCCGAATTCCCCGGCTACTACAAGACCTCGGATGCCGGCTACAAGGATGAGGACGGCTATGTCTGGGTGATGGGCCGCACCGACGACATCATCAATGTCGCCGGCCACCGGCTCTCCACCGGCGGCATGGAAGAGATTTTGGCGTCGCATCCCGATGTCGCCGAATGCGCCGTGCTCGGCATCAATGATGCGATCAAGGGCGAAGTGCCCTGCGGCCTCCTGGTGCTGAAGGCCGGCGTCAGCCGTCCGCCGGCCGAGATCGAGAAGGAAATCGTAGCGCTGGTGCGCGAAAAGCTCGGCCCCGTGGCCGCCTTCAAGCTCGCGATCACCGTGGGCCGCCTGCCGAAGACGCGCTCCGGAAAGATCCTCCGAGGCACCATCAAGAAGATCGCCGACGGCGAAAGCTGGACCATGCCGGCCACGATCGAGGACCCCAAGGTACTTGACGAGATCGGCGACGCGCTGAAGGGAAGGGTGTGACGGTTGGATCGTCATGCCCGGGCTTGACCCGGGCATCCATCAAGATCAGAGAAGCCGCCATCTTTTCGATGGATTGCCGGGTCATCCCCGATCGGGTCGGGGACGGGCGCCCGGCAATGACGAAAGAGGGAACCCACGTATGCGACGTTACTTCGCCCGAGCCCATATCGCGCTGTTCCTGCTCGCCCCGCTGCTCGCCGGCTGCCTCGAGCATAGATCGGCGCCGCTGGCCGACGCTGCGGGCGATGACGACGCTTTCTGCCGCGCCAACAATGTCCAGCAGGGTTCGCCCGAATATGTCGCCTGCCGCAAGGACCGCGACGTCCAGCGGCAGAACGCTGAAGCGAGGACCGACCGCCGGCAGCGCAATCTCGCCGAAGACATGCTCAACAATCCGGTGAGGCCATGAGGCAAGGAGGACCGTCATGAACGAAGACGTCTTCAACGAAAGCCTGCGCCGATTCCTGAAGCGCGTCGGCATCACCTCCCAGCGCGAGATCGAAAAGGCCGTACGCGACGGCATCGACGCCGGCCGTCTCAAAGGCAACGAGAAGCTGACCGCAAAAATGACGCTGACGATCGACGCTGTCGGACTCAAGCACGAGGTGACGGAAGACATCGCGCTCGGATAGTGCTTCGCGAATCTCCGTTGTCATGCCCGCGAAGTATGACGAGAGCGGCAGCGCGTTACCGCTACGACTGAATCGCATCGGTGTTTGCCGTGATACTTTTGCAACGGTGTGACTCAATCACGCCATGTCTCGTCTGATTTGATCCGCATCAAATCCTTCACCGCCCCGCTTCTGGTCTGAGAGAGGCAACGCGCGACTTTCCGCGCGGACTTGGCGATGGAAGACTTGGCGATGGGGAATTTGATGAGGACAAGAACGATTTTGACGGCGTCACTGCTCGCGGTTGCGGCGGCGTTCGGTGGGGCTGCCATGTCGGCGCAGGCTGCGGATCTGGCGCCGGTCTACAAGGCGAAAGCGCCGCCGCCGGTGGAGACCTTCAACCCCTGGATGATCCGTCTGCGCGCGCTCGGCGTGTTGCCGGATGCGGGCGGCAGCTCGGTTAACGTCTTCGGCGTTCCGGGCCTGTCGTCACCGAATTCGGGGCTCTCGATCAGCGACCAGGTCATCCCGGAGCTCGACATCACCTATTTCTTCACCGAGAACTTGGCGGCCGAACTCATCCTTGGCGCGACCAGGCATCACATCAGCGGTACCGGGGCGCTCAACGGGCTCGACATCGGTAAGGCCTGGCTGTTGCCGCCGACGCTGACCCTGCAATATCACTTCACCGGGCTCGGCGCGTTCAAGCCGTACATCGGTGCCGGCATCAACTACACCGTGTTCTTCAACCAGTCCGCGGCCAATACGCCGGTCGGCGGCCTCGCGGTGACGGATCTGCACATCAGCAACCAGGTCGGCGCCGCGGTCCAGTTCGGCTTCGACTACATGCTCGACCGCCACTGGGGCCTCAACGTCGACGTGAAGAAGCTGTGGCTGCGGCCGGACTACTCGGCAACCGTCAACAACGCAATTCCAGTCACCGGGCGCGCCAATATCGATCCGTGGCTGGTGGGCGGCGGCGTCGTCTACAAGTTCTGACGCCGCGGGGGGATGGCGGCGCCGGGGGGCCGGGCCCCGGCGCCGCCAGCCGCCTTGATGCTGAGCCCGCATGAGATGACGGACGAAATCGAATTGCGCTAAGAGAGAGTGTTCTCATCTCAGCGCGCGTCGCGGAAAGCATCACATGGACATCAAGGTTAGGGATTCAAACGGCGCGCTGCTCGGCGAAGGCGACAGCGTCACGCTGATCAAGGACCTGAAGCTGAAAGGCTCGTCCACGGTCTTGAAGCGCGGCACGGTGATCAAGAACATCCACCTCACCGATAGCGAGGACGAGATCGAAGGCCGCACCGACAAGGTCAAGGGCCTGGTCCTGCGCACGGAGTTCCTGAAGAAGGCGTGAGGCCGATCCGCCGTCAATCACCCGCGAAAGCGGGTGATCCAGTATTCCAGAGACGTCAATCGTCGGACCGATAAGCTGCGGCGTACTGGATACCCCTTAGGTTCACGACACAAGTGCAACACCTGCCAGGGTGTTGCGGCGATGGGACAGTGTTACGGCCAGCTCAGCCTCGATGAGCGCATTGAGATTTACCGCCTGCATGCAGGCGGTAAATCTCAAAACCAAATTGCGTCCGCACTTGGCCGGGCGCCATCGACGATCAGTCGCGAACTTCGACGGAACTCCCGGCCCACCAAGGTTTGGGCGGGCGGCTACGAGCCTGTCCGGGCGCAGCAACTGGCCGGGCGCCGGCGGCGGTGGGATTGCCGCTTCAAGCTGGCGCGCCAGCCGCACCTGCGGGACCGCGTGGGCAAAGGCCTTGCGATGGGACATTCCCCCGAGCAGATCGCTGGCCGACTGGCGCTGGAACATGGTCGCGTGATCATCAGCCATGAGTCAATCTATCGCTTCATCTATCATCGAACAGCCCAGAAGGATTACTGGTATCGTCTGCTGCCGCGTCACAAAAAAATACGCGGGCGACGCGGACGCAGCCGCGCCAGCGTCATCAAGCACCGACGCTCGATCGCCGAACGACCCGTTGAGGTCGAGGGCCGCGGAACGCCGGGCCATTGGGAGGCGGACTTCATGCTGTTCGCCAAATGCGGTCAAGGCTTGCTGGTTCTCCACGAACGACAAACCCGTTTCAACATCGTTCACCGCCCGCCCGATCGAAAGGCTGTTCTCACCGCTCAAACCATCACGCGTCAGCTCGGCAAGGTTCCGGCGGCGATGCGCCAAACCATCAGCTTCGACAACGGGAACGAGTTCGCCGAGCATCACAGGCTTCACCAAACCCTCGGCCTCCAAACCTTCTTCTGCGATCCCCACAGCCCCTGGCAAAAAGGCGGCGTCGAAAACTTCATCGGCCGGCTACGACGCGTCCTGCCGCGCAAAACCGACCTCAACCTCATCACCCCAGCTGACCTCAAGCGGCACATTCGCCGCCTCAACAACACCCCACGCAAATGTCTGGACTTCAAAACCCCCGCTGAGGCATTCTCCGAACTCAAATCAATCGTTGCACTTCAACCGTGAATCCATCCCCCGCACTCGCGGGGCATGATGGTTGAGGGCGCTCGCTGCATCGCCTCAAACAAAAACGCGACGGGTTATCCCGCCGCGTTCGCATCTCCGATGGCTCAAAGTGGAGGAGACTTACTCCTCCTCGTCCGCCTTCTTGCCGCCGATCGTCTTCAGCTTGGCGAACACGGCGTCGACGTTGAGGTCGTCGCTCGTCTTCTCGGCAGGCTCGAACTCCGGCTCCTTCCGCGTGGTTTCGGAGGCGGGCAGCAGCGTGGCGCCACCATAGGTGGCGGTGGCGGGCTTCTCCTTGGCGGCGCGCTGCACCTCGAAATCGAGCTCGATCTGCGAGCACAGGCCGAGCGTCACCGGGTCCATCGGGGTCAGCGTCGAGGTATTCCAGTGGGTGCGGTCGCGGACGCTCGCGATCGTGGTCTTGGTGGTTCCGACCAGCCGCATGATCTGGGCGTCCTTCAGTTCGGGATGGTTGCGGACCAGCCACAGGATCGCGCTCGGCCGCTCATGGCGGCGCGATACCGGGGTGTAGCGCGGGCCCTTGCGCTTGGCGGCGGCCGGCAGCACCACCTTGCTCTCGCCGAGCCTGAGGCGATAGTTGGGGTCCCTTTCGCCCCTTTCGATCTCGTCGCGGCTCAATTGGCCGGTCGAGATCGGATCCATGCCCTTGATGCCCTGGGCGGCGTCGCCGTCGGCGATGGCGCGGACCTCGAGCGGGTGCATCTTGGTGAAATCGGCGACCTGGTCGAAGGTCAGCGCGGTATTATCGAGTAGCCAGACGGCGGTCGCCTTGGGCATCAGAGGTGCGTTGCTCATGGCAAATCTCCTTTGTGCTTCGCCCACCTCTTTGGAGGCGAAACCGGGGGGTCATCAGCGATGACGGGAATTAAGCCCTATATAATCCTTCGGGTACCGGTGGCGCAATGGTTCTGCTAGAGTGCCTTGACACCGCCGGAAACCGAGCCCAAGTCCTACCCCAACTGACCGTTCCCTGCCCGCCGGCAAGGGGTGATTCGGTCGCGAGATCGCTCCATGCCAGCCAAACCTGACCTGAGAATCGTGCTTTGTTCGCCACGCGGCTTTTGTGCCGGGGTGGTCCGGGCCATCGACACTGTGGAACGGGCGCTGACGATCTACGGCGCCCCGGTTTATGTCCGGCACGAGATCGTCCACAACAAATACGTCGTGGACGGCCTGAAGAAGAAGGGCGCGATTTTCGTCGAGGAACTGGCCGAAATCCCCGAAAATACCACCGCGCCGGTGGTTTTTTCCGCCCATGGGGTTCCGAAATCGGTTCCGGCGGATGCTCAGGCGCGCCATTTGTTCTCGCTGGACGCCACCTGTCCGCTGGTCACCAAGGTGCACCGGGAAGCGGCCATCCATTTCAAGCGGGGGCGGGAGATCCTCCTGATCGGGCATTCCCACCACCCGGAGGTGGTCGGCACGCTCGGCCAGTTGCCGCCGGGCGCCGTGACCCTGATCGAGACCGCCGAGGACGCCAAGACCTTCACCCCGAAGGATCCCAACAACCTCGCCTTTGTGACCCAGACCACGCTCTCGATCGACGATACCGCCGAGATCGTCGCGCTGCTCAAGGAGCGCTTCCCGAACGTCAACGGGCCGCACAAGGAAGACATCTGCTACGCCACCACCAACCGCCAGCTCGCGGTGAAGAAGGTGGCTCCGGTGGTCGATGCGCTGATCGTGGTCGGCGCGCCGAACTCCTCCAACTCGCAGCGCCTGCGCGAGGTCGCCGAGCGCGAGGGCTGCCCGATCGCGGTGCTGGCGCAGCGTGCCAGCGATATCGATTGGGCGCGATTTGAGGGCATCAGCAGCCTCGGCATTACGGCCGGCGCCTCCGCGCCGGAAGTGATCGTAGAAGAGATCATGGACGCGTTCGCCGAGCGCTTTGAATTGCATGTCGAGACCGTCTCGGCGGCGGAAGAAAACGAGTTCTTCCCGCTGCCGCGCTCGCTGCGTCCCGAAGCCGCCGCCGAGTAGTCCTTTATGGCGGTCTACACCGACGTCGCCGCCGAAGAGCTAGCGGAATTCCTCAAGAGTTACGACATCGGCGAACTCCTCTCCTATAAGGGGATCGCCGAAGGCGTCGAAAATTCCAACTTCCTGCTGCACACGAGCCGCGGCTCGTTCATCCTGACGCTGTACGAAAAGCGCGTGGCGGAGGATGATCTTCCGTATTTCCTGTCGCTGATGGCGCATCTGGCCGAGCGCGGCGTGAGCTGCCCGCAGCCGGCGCGAAACCGCAACGGCGAGGTCTATAGCCGGCTTGCCGGGCGGCCGGCGGCGATCATCAATTTCCTCGAAGGCATGTGGCCGCGGCGGCCGACTGTCGGGCACTGCGGAGCGGTCGGCGAGGCGCTGGCGAAAATGCATCTTGCCGGGCTCGATTTTCCGATGTTCCGGAAGAACCCGCTCTCGGTCGCCGGCTGGCGGCCGCTGTTCGATCTCGCCAGCGCGCGCGCCGACAGCGTGCAGGCGGGCCTGCGCGATTTCGTCGAGTGCGAGCTCGGCTATCTCGAGGCGAACTGGCCGGCCGATCTGCCGGTCGGCGTCATTCATGCCGATCTGTTTCCGGACAACGTGTTCTTCCTCGGCGACAGGCTGTCCGGCCTGATCGACTTCCCGTTCTCCTGCAACGACATCCTGGCCTATGACGTGGCGATCTGCCTCAATGCCTGGTGCTTCGAGCCGGATCATTCCTTCAATGCGACCAAGGCGCGCGCGCTGCTCAATGCGTACGGCCGGGCGCGGCCACTGTCGGAAGGAGAGCAGGCGGCGCTGCCGCTGCTTGCGCGCGGCGCCGCGCTGCGCTTCCTGCTGACGCGCCTGGTCGATTTCCTCAACGTGCCGGCGGGTGCGCTGGTGAAGCCCAAGGACCCGCTGGAATACGCGCGGAAGCTGCGCTTCCACCAGAGCGTGAAGACGCTGCGCGACTACGGCGTGACGCAGGCAGGGTGCGTGGCGTGAGCGAAAAGCCGCATGTGACTGTTTTCACCGACGGCGCCTGCTCCGGCAATCCCGGTCCGGGCGGCTGGGGCGCGATCCTGAGATTCGGCGACGTCGAGAAGGAATTGAAGGGCGGCGAGGCCCATACCACCAACAACCGCATGGAATTGATGGCGGCGATCTCGGCGCTGGAGGCGCTGAAGAAGCCCTGCGTGGTCGATCTCACCACCGACAGCCAATATGTCCGCCAGGGCATCACGGGGTGGATCTTCGGCTGGAAGAAGAACGGCTGGCGCACCGCCGACAAGAAGCCGGTGAAGAACGTCGAGCTATGGCAGCGGCTCGATGCCGCGCTGAAGCCACACGAGGTGCGCTGGCACTGGATCAAGGGCCACGCCGGCCACGCCGAAAACGAGCGCGCCGACCAGCTCGCCCGCGAAGGCGTCGCCATGGCGCGGCTCAAGGAGAGAGTGGGGCAGTAGCGCGCAATTTTGCCGCATTCGTCATGGCCGGGCTCGTCCCGGCCATCCACGGGTCGCTGCGCGTTCGGAAGCAAAGACCTGGATGCCCGGGACAAGCCCGGGCATGACGGCGTTCCGTAGCCTCAGCTCGTCATTGCGGGGAGCCTAGAGCGCGATGTCATTTGGTTGAATCGGCTTGGCCGCAAGTTCACCTCTCCCGAAGGGAGAGGTCGCGCCGGAGGCGCGGGTGAGGGGTTACGGTCCCTCGATAGAGCAGATCCCCTCACCCGGCGCTACGCGCCGACCTCTCCCTATGGGAGAGGTGAGAAGAGGCAGCGCCCATGGGAACACAATTCGACCTTATCTCATCACGCTCTAGCGACGAAGCAATCCATGTCTCCGCAAGTGGTGAGGTGGATTGCTTCGCTTTGCTCGCAATGACGCGGTAAAGCTTACAGCTGCGCCAGCAGCGTGTCGCCGCCGGACACCTCGACCTTGCCGGGGGCCGGTTCGAGGTTGAGCTTCTTCACCACGCCATCCTCGACCAGCATCGAATAGCGCTTGGAGCGGATGCCAAGGCCATTGCCGGAGGCGTCGAGCTCCATGCCGATCGCCTTGGTGAAATCGGCATTGCCGTCGGCGAGGAACAGCGCCTCGTCGCGCTGGTCGGTGTCGCGCTTCCAGGCGTTCATGACGAAGGCATCGTTGACCGAGACGATCGCGATGGTGTCGACGCCCTTGTCCTTGATGGCGTAGGCGTTGAGGAAGATGCTCGGCAGATGCATCTTGTGGCAGGTGCCGGTGTAGGCGCCGGGCACGGCGAATAGTGCCACCTTCTTGCCCTTGAAGACATCATCTGTTGTCCGCACCTGCGGACCTTCCTCGGTCATCACGCGAAACTTGGCATCCGGCAGCTTGCCGCCAACTTGGATCGTCATCGTCCAGTCTCCCTGAATGAGCTGATGTTTTGTAGACCGTGCAGCTTGCCGGCACAATATTCGTGGGGCTCAAAACCGCAACGGCCGCGCGCCTTCACCGTTCCGTCATCATCCGGAAAATCCGCCCTGATCCAGGAAGGCCTGCTCATCGGGCGTGGTCGCGCGCCCCAGGATGCGGTTGCGGTGAGGGAAACGGCCGAACCGCCGGATGATATCGGCGTGCCCCTCCGCATATTCGAGCTGTTCCGTATTGCCGATGTTGCGAAACAACTCGATGCAGCGCATCTGGTCGGGCAGATGCTCCGAATGCATGAAGGGCATGTAGAGAAATTCGAGCAAGTCGGGGTCGATTCGCGCGTCCACGCCTCGGCTGATGGCCCGGTGCGCCGCCTCGCGCGCCAGCGCGTCGCTCGAATAGGTCAGGGCATTGCCGCGAAACATGTTGCGGGGAAACTGGTCGAGCACGATGACGAGCGCCAGTGCGCCGTCATCGCTCATCTCCCATGACGACAACTCGCCGCCCGCCGCCTTCCGCCACAGCTCGAGATAGCAGTCGCGTATGTCCGCATCGAACACATCGTCGCGCGCATACCAGCGACCGGGGCCGGCCGCGCGCCAAAACGCCAGGATTTCGCCCGGCGTGACGTCGGGAGCGTAAGTCATGGTCCGCATGTCCGCTCGCGCGCGAATTCAGGCCGCAGCCGCCGGCTTCTTCTCGTCGCGCAATTCGCGGCGCAGGATCTTGCCGACATTGGTCTTCGGCAACGCGGTCCTGAACTCGATCTGCTTGGGCACCTTGTAGTTGGTGAGCTGGGTGCTGCAGAACTTGATGATCTCCTCGGCGGTGAGGCTCGGATCCTTGCGGACGATGAAGGCTTTCACTGCCTCGCTGGTCTTGGCGTCGGTCACGCCGATCACGGCGCATTCGAGCACGCCCGGATGGCTCGCGATCACTTCCTCGATCTCGTTCGGATAGACGTTGAAGCCGGAGACCAGGATCATGTCCTTCTTGCGGTCGACGATCTTGGTGTAGCCGTTCTCGTCCATCACCCCGATGTCGCCGGTGCGGAAATAGCCGTCCGCGGTCATCACTCGCGCGGTCTCGTCCGGCCGGTTCCAGTAGCCTGACATCACCTGCGGGCCCTTGGCGCAGATCTCGCCGGCCTGTCCGAGCGGCAGTTCATTGCCGTCATCGTCGCGGATCGAGAGATAGGTCGAAGGCACGGGCAGGCCGATCGAGCCGGAGAACTTGTTGGTGTCTGCCGGGTTGCAGGTCAGCGTCGGCGAGGTCTCGGACAGGCCGTAGCCTTCCGACAGCGCGCAGCCGGTCACCGCCAGCCATTTCTCTGCCACGGGCTTTTGCGTCGCCATGCCGCCGCCGAATGAGGTCTTCAGTTTGGAGAAGTCGAGCTTGTCGAAGCCGGGCGTGTTCAACAAGCCGTTGTAGAGCGTGTTGACGGCGGGGAAGCTGTTGATCCGATATTTCGCGAGCTCCTTGACGAAGCCGGGCAGGTCGCGCGGGTTCGGGATCAGGAGGTTGACGCCGCCGGCGCGCACCGCCAGCAGATAGCAGGCGGTCAGCGCGAAGATGTGGTAGAGCGGCAGCGCGCAGACGATGAAGAGCTGGTCGACATGCGGCGGCTTCTTGATCGCCGGCTGCAGCCAGGCGTCATTCTGCAACACATTGGCGACGATGTTGCGGTGGAGCAGGGTGGCTCCCTTGGAGACGCCGGTGGTGCCGCCGGTATATTGCAGGAAGGCGACGTCGTCGGGCGTGATCCTGGGCCGGTTGAGCTTCATGCCGCGGCCCGCAGCGACAGCGGCATTGAACGGGACGGCGCGCGGGATCGAGAACGGCGGCACCATCTTCTTCACCCGGCGCACCACCAGATTGACGATCACGCCCTTGAAGCCGAGCAGGTCGCCCATGCTGCCGACGATGACGTGCTTGACAGACGTCTTGCCCAGCACTTGCTGCACGGTGCTGGCGAAATTCTCCAGAACGATGATGGCTTCCGCGCCGGAATCCTTGAGCTGGTGCTCGAGCTCGCGCGGGGTGTAGAGCGGGTTGACGTTCACGACAGCGTATCCCGCGCGCAGCACGGCGGCGGTCGAGATCGGATATTGCAGCACGTTCGGCATCATCAGCGCGACGCGCGCGCCCTTTTGCAGGCCGAGGCTCTGCAAGTATGCGCCGAGCGCGGTCGACATCTCGTCGAGCTCGCGATAGGTGATCGCCTTGTCCATGCAGATGAAGGCCTTGCGGTCGGCGAACTTCGCAAAGCTTTCCTCGAGCAGCTCAACCAGCGATGAGTATTGCGTGACGTCGATGTCGGCGGGCACGCCGGCCGGGTAATGCTTGAGCCAGATGCGCTCCATGGAAATCCCCTCTCTCCTCGTCCCCGGACGTTGGCCCGGACTGCCTTCTTTTGGGCAGTATTGGGCTAGCCAGCAGCCGATGGCAAGCCGCCCGCGCCCGTTCGACGCATCTGCAGATCGGGGGATGTTGCGGCGCGGTTAACTGGCCGGCTTGCTGCTGTCGTTCTTCGGCTTGGCCGCCGCCTTCGGCTTCGCCGGCTTGGCGGCTGGCTTATCACCCGCGGTGGCAGCGGGCTTCTCCGAAGGCTTTGCGGCAGCGCCATTCGACTTGGCGCTGGCATGCCGCACAGCGGCAGGTTTCGCCGCTGGCTTGGCCTCCGGCTTAGCGGCTTGCTTGGTGTCCGCTTTGGCCTGCTTTGCAGCCGGCTTGGCGTCGGACTTAGCGTCCGACTTGGCGTCGGCAGAAGCGTCGGGCTTCTTGGCCGCGACATGCGCCTTCTTCTTGTGTGGCTTTGGCGTGTCCTTCTCGGTGTCCGCCGCAACCGCGGCGATCAGCGCCGCACCCGTCCGCGTTGGGCCGGTATAGACCACGACCGGCTCGGACGCCTCCGCAGGCTGCGCCAGCAAGTCAGCCGGCTTGAACAGCGGCGGTGGCAGGGCGGCGGCGAAGAAGGTCGCGCCGGTCTCGCCGCTGCTGCTGCTTGTGCTGCTGGCGACAGTGTCCTCATCCTCGTCGCTGGCCGGCCGCTTGCGCTTGGGGCCGCACATCTCGTCGCGCAGGTTCGGCGGCGTGGCGTCGATCGGCGCCAGGTTCTCCACCGTGCCGAGCGAGGGCTTGAGCCAGGACAGGCCGTTATTGGCAAAGCCGCGATCGAGCAGCTGCGCCGCGCGCACCGCGCGCATCCGGCCCGACGAGGCGCCGAGCACCACTGCGATCAGCCGCTTGCCGTCGCGCGTCGCCGACGCCACGAGGTTGTAACCGGAGGCACAGATGAAGCCGGTCTTGAAGCCGTCAGCGCCGGGATAGCGGCCGATCAGGCGGTTGAAGTTCTGCGTGACCCGTCGGCCAAAGCGGATCGAGGGGATGTGCACGAAATATTCGTATTCCGGGAGATCACGGATGATGGCGCGGGCGAGGATCGCAAGGTCGCGCGCCGAGGTGATCTGACCGTCCGCCGGCAGTCCGTTCGGATTGACGTAGCTCGTCTGCACCATGCCGAGCTTCTGCGCGGTCTCGTTCATCATCGCGGAGAAGCCGTCGATCGATCCGCCGACGCCTTCGGCGAGCACGACCGCCATGTCGTTGGCCGACTTCACCAGCATCATCTTCAGCGCATTGTCGACGGTGACCTGCGTGCCCGGGCGGAAGCCCATCTTCGACGGCGATTGCGAGGCGGCCGTCGGCGACACCGTCAGCAGCGTGTCGAGCGAGATGCGGCCGTCCTTCACCGCCTTCAGCGTCACATAGGCGGTCATCAGCTTGGTGACCGATGCCGGATACCAGGGCATGGTCGCGTTGTCGGCCTGCAGCACCTTTCCACTATCGGCTTCCACCACCAGCAGCGCCTCGGCGTTGGTCGCGCGCGGCGCGAGAGCGAGAGCCGCGGCGGCGACGAAGAGGAGAAGCGATCGGCGAAGCAGCGGGCGAAGAAGGTGCACTATCCTGGTCCGGTTCTGATTGAAGACCCGCCTTGAACAAGGTGGGCTTTCAGATGTGACGTTCCGGTTTCAAGCGTGTCCGGCGCCGGCCAATTTTGCGGCGATGCAAACCCTATACCGGGCCGCCTTTCGAGAACAGAGGTCGGGTTATTTAATCGTGGACGAAATCGGCCGAATTTCGACAATTCCGCGGCCGGTGGACCGCGGCCTATTCGGCCTGCAGACTCGTCCGCGCGTTTTCCTGAACCATGAACTGGGCCCGCGCCAGATCGGCAAAACGGCCGCCTTTTGCGACGAGTTCATCGAAAGTTCCGCTTTCGATCACCCTGCCATTGTCGAACATCAGGATGCGGGTGGCGTGGCGGATGGTGGAGAGGCGATGCGCGATCACGAAGGTGGTACGGCCTTTCATCACTTCATCGAGAGCGGCGTTGACCTTGGCCTCGGTGACGGCATCCAGCGCGCTGGTCGCCTCGTCCAGGATCAGGATCGGCGGATCCTTCAGAAGCGCGCGGGCGATCGACAAGCGCTGCCGCTCGCCGCCTGACAGCATGCGGCCGCGCTCGCCGGCATGGGTATCAAAACCCTTCTCGCTACGCTCGATGAATTCCAGCGCCTGCGCCCGGGCTGCTGCCGTGCGAAGTTCCTCGTCGGTGGCATCAGGCTTGCCGACGCGCAGGTTCTCGGCAAGCGAGCGGTTGAACAATAGCGCCTCCTGGAACACCACGCCGATGTTCCTTCGCAGCGCAGTCAGCTTCAGCGCGCGGATGTCCATGCCGTCGATCTTGATGATGCCCGACTGCGGGTCGAAGGCGCGGTGCAGCAGCGCGATCGCGGTCGACTTGCCGGCGCCGGTCGAGCCGACCAGCGCGATGGTCTGGCCGGGCAGCGCGGTGAAGGTCAAATCCTCCACTGCCGGCCGCTTGCCGTCATAGGAGAAGGAGACATCGTTGAATTCGATGAGGCCCGACAGCCGGCCCGCATCCATCGCGCCGGGACGGTCGCGCACCGCCGGCACCGCGTCGAGCACGTCGAAGAATTCCTTCAAGCGCGGCGCTTCCATGAACACGTTGTTGATGAAGCTCACCACCTGCTCGAGCTTCTGGATCAGCATGGTCGCGAAGGAGACGAACATCACGATCTCGCCGACCGAGGTCAGCCCCTGCTCGTTCAGCACGATGCCGACCGTGAAGATCGCAAGCACGGTGATGGTGGTGGAGGCGCGCGTGATCACGGTCACCAGCGCCCACCACGACAACACGGGCATTTGTGCGGCGAGCAGCTTGTCGGCGACGAAGCGCAGGCCCTGCACCTCCGAGTCGATGCGCACGAAGCTCTGCACCAGCGCGACATTGCCGAGCGCGTCAGAGGCGCGCGCGGAGAGATCGCTGTAGTGCTCCTCGACCTCGCTCTGCATGCCGTAGGTCTTGCGCACCACCAGCGTCGTCAGCACGGTGAAGACGACACAGAGCGCGAACAGCAGGATCGCAAGCCGCCAGTTGATGTAGAGCGACAGCGGCAACAGCACGACCAGCGACAGGATTGCGGCGAAATGCTCGCGGAAGAAGCCGAGCCAGAGCCGCCACAGCGCGTCCGTGCCGTTCAGCATCACCTTCATCAGCCGTCCCGAATGGGTGCCGGTGTGGAAGGTCAGCGGCAGTTGCAGGATGTGCTCGAAATAATCGGTCAGAACCGCCTGCCGCTGGCGATGCGCAAGCCGGTCGGCGTGCAGCGCCACGACGGCGCTACACCCGATCGTGAACAGGCCGAACGCAACCCAGGCGGCGAGCAGCGGCCATGGCGAGGTGGACGCGAGCAGCCCGGTGACCGGCTTGCCCGAGAGTACATCGACGATCTTGCCGAACAGCACCGGCTCGGCGAATTGCGCGCAGGCGAGCAGGAGATTGGCGCCGGCCAGGATCCAGCCGAGCCGCGCCTCCTTGCCGAGCAATTCGAGCACGCGAACATAAAGACGAAGCAGCGACATGCCGCCATTGTAATCCGGGATCGCAGGCGAGAACCAGAGCGCGATGGTTAGCGAAAGATATTATCCACGTTGTGTAAGAGCGTGATCCTGCGAGCCGCGCCTTCCAGCCTTCATCTCGAGGAGCTTGCGCGGCAAGCGTCGCGAACGATGGGACATGGGCGAGATTGGGGCCTTATGGTTCGAGACGCGCCTCACGGCGCTCCTCACCATGAGGGACTATCAATCGAACTCGCCGAAAACATTCATCAATTCACCACGCGCGCGTCGGCCGGCGGCAGGAACGCGTCATCGAAAATATCCGCCGCGGTCGGCCGCTTCTGGAATTTGAAATCCTCCGCGATCTGGTCGATCGACCGCTCGAACCTGACCGTATCGATGCCGCCGAGGCCGTGCTGCTTCACTTCCGCGGTGAGGATGTTGTCGCCGATGATGGCGCGCAGCCGCTCGGATTCCAGTTCGCGCGAGCCGGCGTCCATGCGGCTTACCACCTCGGTCACCGCGCGGCCCGGGTCCTTGATCGCAAGATGTGTTCCCGTGATCGCCGCCCGCACAAAGCCCTTCACGGCCTCGGGCTTGGCGGCTGCCAAATTCGGGTTGACGATCAGCGCGGCGCCATAGGCCTCGCAGCCGTAGTCTGCGAAGCGCAGCACCGCGAGATCGTCCGCCGGCACGCCGCGATCGCGCAGGTTGATCGCCGACAGATAGGAGAAGCCGGTGACCGCGTCGACCTGACCGGCCGACAGCATCGGCTCGCGGACCGCGGCGCTGATGCTGCTCTGCTTCACGCTTGCCGGCTTGATGCCGTTCTGCCTGGCGACCGCAGGCCACAGCCGGATCGAGAGATCGCCCTCGGCGACGCCGAGATTCTTGCCCTCGATGTCGGAGAGGGCGCGAATGCCGCGGCTCCTGCGCGCGATGATGGCGTAGGGCGCGTGGTTGAACAGCACGAAGATCGCTTTGACCGGGGCCGCGCCCTGCCGGTCGCGCGCGCGGATCAGCGTGTTGATGTCGACCAGCGCGAAATCGCTCATCCCCGCGCCGACGCGCGCGATCGCGTCCTGCGATCCGCTGACGATGTTGGTGGTGACCGCAAGTCCCTCCGCACCGAACGATCCGCCGACGGCTGCCATCACGAAGGGCGACGCCGCCGCGTCGATCGGGCGGTCGAGCGTAAGCTGGATCGTGATCGGCTGCTTGGCGGCGCCTGCGCTCTGCGCGCGGCTTGCGCGAGGGCACAGGCTGGCGCCGAGGCCGATCCCAAGGCCCAGGAAGTCGCGGCGGGTGGAAGTTGAGGTTATGCGCATGATGACGTCAGGAGACGCGAGACAATCTGTCGCGCTGGGTATGTCTGTTTCGTGACGCCGAACGCGCGTTTTCGCCCGTTCAGCGGTGCCATTCTGCCGCTTCTAACCTGAATGCTTGATGACTGCCACGATTTCGCCAGGGATCGTTCAGCCTGCGTTTGGTTTGGGGAACTTAGGATCGCACCCGTGGTTGGCTGTGAGTGGCCCGACGGGCCGAGCTTCCACGGAGGACTACTCAGATGTTTGCGCGAAAAGGTGTGTTTTCATCGATCGGCCGCGGAGCCGCGCTGGCCACCGTCGCGGCGGTCGCGCTGACGGCGGTCGAGCCGTCGATGGCCTATGCGGGCTCGGCCCCGAAGGCCAAGGAGGTCACGGCGCAGACCGGCACCAGTGACGTCACCGATATCAGCGCGCGCCGGCGATACTATCGCGGTGGCGGTGGTGGCGCGGCTGCTGCGGCCGCCTTTGCCGGCATCGTTGGCGCGGGGCTTGCGATCGCCGCCGCCCAGAACCGCCGTGATTACTATGATTCCTACGGCTACTATGGTGGCGGCCCGGTCTATTACGGTGGTCCGGCCTACTATGGCGGCGGTCCGTATTATTACGGCGGCGGCTATGGCCGCGGCGTGCCGTATTATCGCGGTCACCCGATCGCGAGCTGGTAAACGTAATCTTGATCGCAACGACATCCACCGGCCGCCCGCGCGGCCGGTGGATTTTTTTGCGTGTCATGGTTGCCCGTTAACACGCTGGCCAGAGGTTTGAATTAGGCTTGAGAAATGAGTGATTCGGTCGAACGGCTCTATCGGGCGGTTCTCGCGGCCCGGCATCTCGATCCGGCGACGTCGCGCACCGCCCGGCTGTTTCAGCGCGGGCCGTCAAAGATGGCCAAGAAGCTGGCCGAGGAAGCGATCGAGGTCGTGATCGACGCCCTCAGCGGCAAGACCGACGCGGTGGTGCGCGAGAGCGCCGACCTTCTCTATAATCTGACTGTTTTGTGGGCAGCCGCTGGCGTCAAGCCGGAGGATGTCTGGAAAGAGATGGAACGGCGCGAACATCTGCTCGGAATCGCCGAAAAACTGCCGAAGACTGGCGCCAGACTGGCCAAGCCGTCGGCCGAGCCGGTCGTGCGGCGGCGAATTGTCGCGCTCGAAAGCAGCCTGCGGAAGCGGCGCTGACCCGCCAACAATCCTCTTTTGCCGGCATGGACAAATGCGCTCCATGATGGTTGATCGCGCCCATGCTGAAACGGATCTACGACTGGTGCATCGACGCCGCCGACAAACCCTACGCGCTTTGGATTCTCGCGGCGGTCGCCTTCGCTGAAAGCTCATTCTTCCCGGTTCCGCCCGACATCATGCTGCTGCCGATGTCGCTGGCGCAGCCGAGGCGCGCGTGGTGGTTCGCCACCGTCTGCACGATCGCGTCGGTCGCCGGCGGCGTGCTCGGCTACGCCATCGGCGCGCTGCTCTATGACTCGGTCGGCCATTGGCTGATCACCATCTACGGCCTCGGCGACAAGGTCGACGCCTTCCGCGCCTCCTATGCCGAATGGGGCGCGGTGATCATCCTGCTCAAGGGCTTGACCCCGATCCCCTACAAGCTCGTCACCATCACCTCGGGCTTTGCCGGCTATAACATCTGGCTGTTCATCCTGTGCTCGATCGTCGCGCGCGGCGGCCGCTTCTTCATTGTCGCGGTCCTGCTCAACCGCTACGGCGATTTCATCCGCAAGGAATTGGAGAAGCGGCTGGGCTTCTACGTCGCGCTCGGCGCAATCGTGCTGGTGTTCGGCTTCTACATCGCGTTCAAGCTGGTTTGATCCTGCGCGACAAAACCGGTGCTCTCACCCCTCATGGTGAGGAGGCGCGTAAGCGCTGTCTCCAAACGATGCGTCGCATCGCCTTGAGAACCATGAGGCCCCAATCGAGCCCGTGGCCCATCCCTCGAGACGCCGCTTGCGCGGCTCCTCGGGATGAGGGCGATAGGTGTGGCGTAAAGCGCTTTGCCGTGTCGTCGTCCTCGGTTACGCTTCGGCATGCGTGATCGAGTCGAGCTTTCGTTTCGCATCGGACCGCCCGTCGCCAAGGCGGCTGTTGTCGTGTCGACACTGATGCTCGCCTCCGATCTCGCTTTTTCGCAGGCCGCGCCTCCAATCTCGCTCGGTGTCCAGTCACAGCCCCAGCCGAACCAAGCTCCGCCACCCGCGCGCGAGGAGAACCCCGGCCTCATCAACGAGATCGGCAAGCTGTTCGAAAAGTCCAGGTCGATCCTGCCGTCCTTGAAGAGCCCGGGCGAGACCGTCGACGATCTCAACAACAGCGCCAGGGATGCGGGCGAGAACCTGTCTGCCCTCACAAGACCGTCATTGATTGTCACCGGCCGCGCGGCCTGCCTGGTGGCAGCCAACGGCGCGCCAGACTGCAAGGCCGGCGCCGACAGGCTCTGCCAGAGCAAGGGTTACAAGGAAGGCAAGAGCCTGGACACCGATGCCGCCGAGAAATGCTCGCCGATCGTGTTCCTTCCCGGCCATAAGCGCGGGCCCAATGACTGCCGGACGGAAAATTTCGTCACGCGGGCGATCTGCCAGTAGTGCGCTGTAGCGCTCGTAGCCCGGGTGGAGCGCCAGCGTAGCCCGGGGCAGCTGGTAAACGCTGCCACAGATGCCCCGGGTTGCGCGTTCCGCTCCACCCGGGCTACGGCAGTAGCGCCAAGACGCAATACTTGACACTGGAAAGATTGCCCTGCTGGTATGACGTCTGGCATCTTAAGCCCAGTCTCTCTTCCGAGCTAACCCGAAGGATTTTCACTGATGTCCATGCCTGCGTTGTTCAAAGGCCGTCTGTCGATTCCAGTGATCGGTGCGCCGCTGTTCATCATCTCCGTGCCTGATCTCGTGATCGCGCAGTGCAAGGCCGGCGTGGTCGGATCGTTTCCGGCGCTGAATGCGCGGCCGCCGGAGTTGCTCGACGAATGGCTGGGGCGCATCAAGGAAGAACTCGCGGCCTATGACAGGGCGCATCCGGAACGGCCCTCGGCGCCATTCGCGGTCAATCAGATCGTGCACAAGTCGAACAACCGGCTCGATCATGACCTCGCGCTTTGCGAGAAGCACAAGGTGCCGATGATCATCTCCTCGCTGGGCGCGCGCGAGGAGCTCAATCAGGCCGTGCACAATTGGGGCGGCATCATCTTCCACGACGTGATCAATCAGAAGTTCGCCCACAAGGCTATCGAGAAGGGCGCCGACGGCCTGATCCTGGTGGCGGCCGGCGCGGGCGGTCATGCCGGCACGCTGTCGCCGTTCCCCTTCGTTACGGAGACGCGGCAGTGGTTCGACGGCCCGATCGCGCTGTCGGGCGCGATGGGCAACGGCAAGGCGATCCGCGCCGCGCGCGTCCTCGGCGCCGACTTCGCCTATATCGGCTCGGCCTTTATCGCGACCAAGGAGGCGAATGCGGTCGAAGGCTACAAGAGCATGATCACCGGCTCGGCCGCCGAAGACATCGTCTATTCCAATCTGTTCACCGGCGTTCACGGCAATTACCTGAAGCCGTCGATCGTCGCCGCCGGCATGGATCCGGACAATCTGCCGACCTCCGATCCCTCCAAGATGAGCTTCGGCACCGACGCCTCCGGCGAGCGGGCGAAGCCGAAAGCCTGGAAGGAGATCTGGGGCTCGGGCCAGGGCGTCGGCAGCGTCGAAAAGATCGTGCCCGCCGCCGAACTGATCGCGCGCTTCAAGAAGGAATACGAGGAAGCCGTCGATCCGGCGTTGTGATCGCCTCGTTTGGCGCGGCGTCTTTCCTAGTCCCTCATGCCCGGGCTTGACCCGGGCATCCACGCTCTTCGGGAGTTTGCGGAGACGCGTGGATGGCGGGGTCAAGCCCGGCCATGACGGAGTGGGGCACCTGTCGCCGTCCGCACACCCTTGATGCAGCCATCACGCCTGTGCGACAAATACCGCCATGAGCGCCGCCGCCGTCAACGTCGTCAACCATCCGCTGGTACAGCACAAGCTCACGCTGATGCGCGAGCGTGACCGGTCAATCAAGAGTTTCCGGGAACTCGTGAACGAGGTCGGCATGCTGCTCTGCTACGAGGTGACGCGCGACCTGCCGCTCGAACTGGTCGACATCGAGACGCCGCTGATGCCGATGCGGGCGCCGATGATCGCAGGCAAGAAACTGACCTTCGCGCCGATCCTGCGCGCCGGCGTCGGCTTCCTGGACGGCATGCTCGCGCTGGTGCCGTCGGCGCGCGTGTCGCATATCGGGCTCTATCGCGATCCCGAGACGCTGGAAGCGGTGGAATATTTCTTCAAGGCGCCTCACGACCTGGCCGACCGCACCGCGATCCTGATGGACCCGATGCTGGCGACCGGCAATTCCGCCGTCGCCGGTGCGCACCTCCTGAAAAAGCGTGGCGCACGCGACATCCGCTTCGTTTGCCTGCTGGCCGCTCCCGAGGGAATCGCTCATTTCCAGAAGGAGCATCCCGATGTGCCGCTTTGGACCGCGGCCATCGATGAGCGGTTGAACGACCACGGCTATATCCTGCCCGGCCTCGGCGATGCCGGCGATCGCATGTTCGGCACCAAATAGGCCCAGTTATCATGGACCCCATCTTCCGCGTTGACGGCAACAAGGTCGTCACCAGCCCGGATGCCGCCGGTCCCTGGCATCCGCAGATGCAGCACGGTTCCGCGCCCGCGGCGCTGGTGGTGTGGGCCGCCGAGTCCCTGCCCACGCCGCTGCCGATGCAGATCGCGCGCGTCACCATCGACCTGATGCGGCCGGTGCCGGTCGCGCCGCTCGCCATCGAGACCGAGATCTTGCGCGAGGGCCGCAAGATCCAGCTCTGCGGCGTGCGGCTGCTGGCCGAAGGTGTGCCTGTGGTCGCGGCCTCCGTGCTGCGGATCAAGTCGCAGGCACAGGCATTGCCGCCGGATGTCGTTGATCTGCCGCTCAGACTTCCCGGCCCCGATCAATCGACGTTCGAGCCTGCCGATAACGCCGGCAGCCCGTTCACCAAATGTATCTCGATGCGCGCCGCCCGCGGCCGCTTCGGCATGGTTGGTCCTGCCGCGATCTGGTTTCGCGTCGAGCGGCCGCTGATCGCGGGATCGCCGGTGTCGCAGGCCATGCGCGCGGTGGTCGCCGCCGATTTCAGTAACGGCACTTCGTCCGCGCTCGATTTCCGGGAGTGGACCTTCATCAATGCCGACCTCACCGTGAGCCTTTCGCGACAACCGGTCGGCGAGTGGATCCTGCTCGACGGCGAAAGCTGGATCGGCCCCGACGGGGCGGGGCTTGCGATGTCGCGTCTCGCCGACGAGCGCGGCTATTTCGGCCGCGCCGTGCAAAGCCTCGTAATCGAGAAGCGGTAGAGCAACGCGGCGAAAAATCGCTGCCTCACCTTGGAACGCTTCGAGGCCGGGCGAGTTTGGCACTCGTCGAGGGCCATCATGAAGCGCGTTGATTTAGCCGCCGGCGGACTGACGCTCGCTGCCAGGCAAGCGTCAGCCGTCGGCACTTCCTATCCTATTGCAGCCAAGTCCTTTTCAAGCCGGAGCGTGTTGTGAGGCCCGGTCCTTCCTCTGAGCGTGCGGTGGTCCTTGCCTCGAGCGAGCGTGAAGCGGTCGAGACTGCCTGCCTGATCCGCGACGCCGGCTACTACGCCAACATCTGCGGTGATCTCGCTGTGCTGAGGCGCGAGATCGCAAGCGGCGCCGGCCTAGCCGTCATTGCCGACGACGCGATCAAGGGGGCGGATTTGACCGACCTGACGCGATGGCTCAACGATCAGCCGGCATGGTCAGATTTCCCGATCGTGCTTCTGACCCAGGGCGGCAGCCTGGAGCGTGATCCGGGCGCGGTACGGCTCGGCAAGATCCTGGGCAATGTCACCTTCATCGAGCGCCCGTTTCATCCCACCACGCTTGCGAGCATCGTCGGCTCCGCAGTGCGTGGCCGGCGCCGCCAGTACCAGACCCGCGCCATTCTCGAAGATCTCACCGAGAGCGAGAGCCTGCTGCAGACCGCGCTGAATGCCGGCCAGCTCGGCGCGCTGGAATTGCATTTGCCGGAATTCGAGCTCGAGGCCTCGGACATCTGCAAGGCCTATTTCGGGCGTCGCGCGAGCGAGCACTTCACCTATCCGGAGCTCCTCGACGCCGTACATCCCGACGACCGCGAGCGGCGACTTGGCGTCCTCGAGCAAAGCATCCGCACCGGCAAGCACTACGCGATCGAATACCGCGTGATCTGGCCGGACGGCTCGCAGCATTGGCTCGACGTGCGCGCCCGCGCCGTGCGGCGGCCCGACGGCAGTCTCAGGTCGCTGGTTGGCGTCTGCTCCGACATTACCTTGCGCAAGACCGCCGAGATCGAGCGCGAAAACCTGCTGGCGCAGCTCGCAGCCGAGCGCATTGCGCTTTCGGAATTGACGGCGACGCTGGAGCAGCGCGTCGAACAGCGTACCGCCGACCTCCTGAAAGAAGTCGCCGCGCGCGAAAAGGCGCAGGAGCAGCTCCGTCATGCGCAGAAGATGGAGATCGTCGGCCAGCTCACCGGTGGCATCGCCCATGACTTCAACAATCTGCTGATGGCGGTGATGGGCAATCTCGAACTCTTGCGCAAGCGTCTGCCGGGCGACCAGCGCCTGCATCGTCTCATCGACGGCGCAATGCAGGGGGCCGAGCGCGGCGCCTCGCTGACGCAGCGGCTGCTCGCCTTTGCCCGGCAGCAAGATCTGCGCGTGGTGCCGGTCGATCTGCGCGTCTTGATCCAGGGCATGAGCAATCTGCTCGAACGCTCGCTGGGGCCGCGGATCGCATTGCGTCTTGATTTGCCCGAAGCCCTGCCGCCGGCGCGGATCGACGCCAACCAGCTCGAGCTTGCGATCCTCAATCTCGCGATCAACGCGCGCGATGCGATGCCCGATGGCGGCGCGATCGACATCAAGGTGTCGGAAGATCAGGCCGTGAAGGATCCGGCGCTCAAGCCGGGCAGGTATATCAGGCTGTCGGTGATCGATACCGGCACCGGGATGTCGCCGGAGATCCTGAAGCGCGCGATCGAGCCGTTCTTCTCGTCAAAGCCGCTCGGCAAGGGCACCGGGCTCGGACTGTCGATGGTGCATGGGCTCGCCGTGCAGCTCGGCGGCACGCTGCAGCTTTCCAGCATCGAAGGCCAGGGCACCACCGCAACGCTGATGCTGCCGGTTGCGACCGTACTGGCGGAAGCAGCGAGCCCGCAGCTGCCGCCGCGAAAGCTGGAGCGCTCCGCGGTGATCCTGTTCGTCGACGACGATCCCTTGATCGCGATGTCGACCACGGAGATGCTGGAGGATCTTGGCCATCGCGTGATCGGCGCCACCTCGGGCCTGCACGCGCTCGACATCCTGCGCAGCGAGCAGCCGCTCGATTTGATGATGACCGATCACGTCATGCCAGGAATGACCGGGCTCGAGCTCGCCGCCGCCACGCGAAAAGTGCGCCCGTCGCTGCCGATCCTGCTCGCCACCGGCTATGCCGAATTGCCCGACGGCGTGCAGGTCGACCTGCCGCGGCTGGCGAAGCCATATCATCAGGACCAGTTGCGCGATCGGCTGGACCAATTGCTGCGGTGAACGTCGCCCCAGCTCTCTCCACGTCATTGCGAGGAGCGAAGCGACGAAGCAATCCACGCCTCCGCAAGTGGCGCGATGGATTGCTTCGCTCCGCTCGCAATGACGTCGGAGCATTTCGGCTCCGCCCGACTACCCTACCATCCGCTCGCGGCCGGCCCAGAAGCTTGCCTTCAGCACCTTCTTGTCGACCTTGCCGACGCCGGTCATCGGCAATGCTTCGACGAAACGGATCTGCTTCGGCGCATGCGCCGAGCCTTTCTTCGCTTTCACCAGGTTGATCAGCTCATCGGCATCCGGCCGCGCGCCGTCGCGGGCGACGATTACAGCGGTGACCGCTTCGCCCCATTTGTCGTCGGGCACGCCGACGACCGCGACCATCGCGACATCGGCATGCTGCGACAGCACGTCCTCGACCTCGCGCGGGGAGATGTTGAAGCCGCCGGAGATGATCATGTCCTTCTTGCGATCCAAGATGTACATGTAGCCGCGCTCGTCGGCGCGGGCGATGTCGCCGGTATGCAGCCAGCCGTTCTTCAGTGTCTCCGCTGTCGTGTCGGGCCGCTTCCAGTATTCCGCCATCACATGCGGCGCGCGCACGCAGATCTCGCCAGCTTCGCCGGCTCTGACCTCCTCGTCATTGTCATCAAGGATCTTCACGTCGCAGACCGCGATCGGGAAGCCGCAGGACAGGAGGAGCTCGGGCGTCTTCGGATCGTGGTCGGCCTTGCGCAGCACCGAGACCGGATAGCATTCGGTCTGACCGTAGAGCTGCGAGAACACCGGCCCGATCCGCTCGATGCCTTCGACCAGCCGGCTCGGCGACATCGCCGAGGCGCCATAAAGCAACAGTTCAAGCGAGGAGAGATCGGTCTTATCAAGCGCGGGATGATCGAGCAGCACATAGATCATGGTCGGCACGAACAGCGTGAAGTTGATCTTCTGCCGCTCGATCGTCTTGAACACGGCCTCGGGATCGAAACCTTTGAGCATGTGCACGGTGCCTCCGCGCATCAGCGTCGGCAGCACCTTGGTGCCGGCAACGTGGCTGATCGGCGCCACCGTGAGATAGCGCGGCGTGTCGGGGATCTCGAAATCGGCGAGGATCGCGCCGGCGAAGCCGCCATATTCGCGGTGATAACGCAGCGCGCCCTTGGATTTGCCTGTGGTGCCACCGGTATAGTTCAGCGTCGCGACGTCGTCCGGTCCGGCCAGGCAACGCGCGGTGACGTGTCCCGCCTGCTCGATCGCCTGCAACAGGTCGATGCCGTAATCGGCCGGGCCGAGGGTAAACACGGTTTTGATATTCGTGGCTTTCGCTGCGAGATCGCCACCGCGGTCGTGGAAGGTCGCGGCATCGATGATCAGCATCTGCGCGTCGGAATCCTCGATCTGGAACAATTGATCGTCGAGCGATCCCAACGGATGCAGCCAAGTGATCGCAAGTCGCGCGAGCTGCGCGGCGACGCCGGCACACCAGGCGTCGGCGCGGTTGGCGCTCAGCAGCGCGACGCGGGTGCCGGGCGCGAAGCCGAGCCGCGTGAACACGTTCTGGATCCGCCCGATCAGGTCGGTCGCGCCCTGGTAAGTGATCGATCCATCAGGCCAGCTAAAGGCCGTGCGCGAGGGATAGCGTGCCAGCGCCCGCAGCGTCTGTTCGCATACCGGTGGAAACGCATGGAGCGGATGGCTCATCTGAAAGATTCCTCCCTGCCGATTTTGTGTCTGGCATTTCTTCGTGCCAATGTTGACGATGACGCTAGCACAACAAGGAAGCGGCTCAAGCCGGGAGGGGGAAGGAACGCCTTGCCGTCGGACAACTTTCGCTCGCGCGTTCGCGAACGCCTCGCGCTGCCGCTGATTGCGGCGCCGATGTTTCTGGTCTCCGGCGTCGAGCTGGTGGTCGCCGCCTGCCGCAATGGCGTGATCGGTTCGTTCCCCACGGTGAATTGCCGCGAGACGGAACAGCTCGATCAGTGGCTCGCCGAGATCGAAGATCGATTGCAGCGTCATTCCGACGCGAGCGGGAAGACGGCCGCGCCGATCTGTCCGAACCTGATCGTGCATCGCTCCAACGCGCGGCTGCCGCAGGATCTGGAGGTGCTGCTGCGTCACAAGCCGGAGATGGTCATCACCTCGGTCGGCTCGCCCACGCCTGTACTGGCACCGCTGCATGATACAGGCGCGCTGGTGTTCGCCGACGTCGCATCGATCCGCCATGCCGAGCGCGCGGTCGAGGCCGGCGCCGACGGATTGGTGCTGCTCACCGCGGGCGCGGGCGGGCAGACCGGCTGGCTCAATCCGTTCGTGTTCGTGCGCGCGGTCCGTGCCTTTTTCGATGGTCCGATCGTGCTCGCCGGCGGCATCTCAGATGGCCACGCCCTCCGCGCCGCCGAAGCGCTCGGCTGCGACCTCGCTTATATGGGCACAAAATTCATCGCCACGCGCGAGAGCATGGCGGACGAGCGCTACAAGCAGATGCTGGTCGCAAGCGGCGCTGACGACATCCTGCTCACCACCGCCTTCACCGGCTTGCAGACCAACATGCTGCGGTCCTCGATCGAAGCCGCCGGCCTCGACCCGGACAACCTGCCGCAGCGCGGGGCCATCGACATCGGCAAGGATATCGACATCGGCGCCCGCGAAAGCCGCCCCAAGCGCTGGCGCGACATCTGGAGCGCCGGCCATTCGGTCTCCGGCGTGACTGATGTGCTCGCGGTGGATGAACTGGTGGCGCGGACGGTTGAGGAATATCGTGCAGCGGCGCGCCGTATCGAGCTCTCCTAGCTGGTACCCATCCTGCCGTCCGGCTCGCAACCCTGTGTTCACCATTTAACCCGGCCTTAACCACGTTCGCCCCAACAATAGCTGCGCAGGACAGCCCGCCGCCACGGCCGGGCTGGCGCAAGACCAAAGGGGATGCGACGTGCTTCTTGAGGCCTCTCTCACCAAAACCCCCGCGACCCTTGATGAGCTTCGGACCCGTGTCCGCCACGCCTTGCAGCGCCATCCGCTCTGCCGAAACGTCGAATTCGACGTCGTCAGGATGCCCCGAACCCGCCGGACCAACTGGACCATCAGCCTGCATTCGGTCTCAGGGTCCGCGCTGTTCGAGGCCCATGACATCGTCGCCGACATCCAGGAAGCCTATGAACTGGCCGTCGCGGCCTGATTTTCGCTTGCTTGGATACGATTTTTTCGGCCTTTTCCCGCCTTGGCGGTTCCGAGGGCATGCTAACGCCGCAATTGGCGTTCAATTTCAAAGGGTAATCCGGCCGGGATGGAGACGTCGTTGACCAGGGCCATGACCATCATCGCGCTGACCTGCTTCCTCGTGGTCGGCGCCGCCGCCACCAGCATTTTGAGCCGTGACAGCGTGCCGATGCCGCGCAGTGTCGCGGAAGACGCCGCGCCCGTTCATCCCGTCTCCAACAAGGAGAGCAAGAAGGACCGCCTCGCGGTGGTGGCCTACGCGCTCGCCGCCTATGAGCCGCAGCCGCAGACCCCGGCGCAGGCGCAGCTTCAGGCGCAGGCCCAGGCCGCCATCCCGGACCTGACGGCCTCCCTGCGCCAGGCCTATGCCTCGGCGGAGCCGGCCGATGTCGGCCTGCCGAAACTGACCGAGCCGCCCGCGAACCAGCCTGCAGCCGCCCAGCCGCCCACGCCGGCGCCCGCGAAGCCGAAGGCTGCCGCCAAGCCCGCGCCGCAGAAGAACTACGCGCTGCTCAGCGATGCGCAGATCGCCGGTATCAAGGATCGGCTGAAGCTGACCTCGTCGCAGGAATATTACTGGCCGGCGGTCGAGACCGCGCTCCGCGCCGTCGCCCGCAAGATCCACCAGAAGCGCCAGGCTGATCCGAATGCGAACGGCGTGCCGATCGATCCGGACTCCGATGAAGTGCAGCAATTGAAATCGGCGGCAATGCCGCTCCTGTTCCAGCTCCGCGAAGACCAGAAGAACGAAGTCCGCTCGCTCGCCCGCGTCATCGGCCTGGAAAAAGTCGCCGCGATGATCTGAGCGCGCCGCTTCGCCCTCGCGTCTTCTGAAATCTCCTTCATCCGCGACGTTGCGCTTGGTCGCACAGGTTTTTGTCGCGCAGGTTCCGCAGGAACATCGCTTCCGCTCGCACGTTGCTCGCGGCGTAGGAGAGGGAGCCCGTCATGCGCACAATGACCGCATTTTTTGCGGGGGTGGGAACTGTGGTCATCGCGATCGCCGTTGGCCTCGGTGGCGGCATGGTGATCGCAAACATCGTAAGCCCGCATCAGCCAAAAGCGGGCGCCGAGCTGACAAAGCTCGAGCGGCGCGCGGCGGAGCCTGTCGCGGCATCGAATGCACCGGCTGAGCCGGTACCCTATCTTGCAGCGACCCGGGCCGCCGCGACCCATCCGGTCGTCGTCGATCCCGCGCCGCAAGCGCCGCCGCAGCAGGCCGAGCCGGCGCAGCAAACCAACACCACTCCAACCAACGCGGCGTCGAGCGAGCCGGAGCGCGGTCCCAATGCATTTGCGCAGCCTGCAGCCAACGCACAGCCGTCGGCGCAAACCGCCGCGCGCACTTCGTCGGCTTCTTCCGGCGACGCGCTGGCAAGAGCACGCGACGCCGAATCCAAGCGTGACGCCCGCCGTGTCGAGCAGCGGCGCAAGGCGGAGCGCCGACAGCAATGGGCTGAGCGTCGCCGCGTCCGCGAGCCGCGCGATGACGAACTGCGCGACGTCGAGCGCAGCGTCAGGGAAGATACCGAGCGGTCACGCGTCTTGGAGGCCGAACCGGTAAGCGTCGGGACGCCGAGGATCAGGCTGTTCGGCGACGAGGACTAGAGCGTTTTCGAGCGAAGTGGACACCGGTACGCGTGAAGAAAACGCGTCAAAACAAGAATCTAGAGCTTCGGTTCTGATCCATCAGATCCGAAAATGCTATAGTCTGGCAGTCGAGCGATCTGCGATTAATGCAGCAAGTCGTACGCCGCGACGCGATTGATGTCGGCCAGGCGCCGATCGGCATTTGCCTCAAGGTCGAGGCTTCCAACCAGCTCAAGCAGACGCTGATAGGCATGGTCCGCGATATCAACGGGCAGAGGCTCTTCATCGAAGGTTTCGATATAGCCACCAACGAGATCGCTCAGCAGCCGGCACAAGGCCTGCTGCCCGGGCTCGTCCTTCACCAAGGCGTCTAGTTTTTGCTGGAAGTTTCGGAAGGTTCGCAAGCCATGGTGTTGTTGCGAGAGCCATGCATGCAAGTCGTTCATATCAGCCTCTTCATGCTACGGAAGAAGCTACCGGCTTATACACGCGGCCGGCTCCTGGCGCCACCGCAATTTTTTTGCGCTGCGGCCCTTGAAGAAGACGGAACAGGCAACTTCAATTTTCGTTGCGCCAGCCTCCCAACAGGAAAACTCTGCGCGGTCTGCGATTTGCTCCCGCCTGCGCCTGGACGTCGGTGAGATCGACGCTGCTTCGCTTCATCAGGACCTTGGCGACGATTCCGATCACGACGAAGGGCGCGACGTAGATCGCGAACACCTCGAGTGCGCGCATGGCACCGCTCCACATGATTGCGGACCCGACCATTATAGCACAGGGCGTTTTTTCATGTCGGCAAAGCAAGCTGCGCTGCGCTGACGCATGGATTGCCGGAACGGTGCAGTGCGGAAGACTGCGCGGCAGAGCCGCCGCCATCCCGGCTTAATGCCGGTTCGGGCGAGCTTCCGCCCATCTCGCCGATATCGAAATTGCGCAGGCGTGCTAATATCTCCAGTTCTTCGCGCCCAAGTATTCTTTACGCCCAAGTATTTTCGGTAACGTCTCTTGGGTGACGTCTGCATGCAAAGAGGAGAATTCAACTTAACGAAATAACAGGGAGGACAGATCATGGCTCGCATAAGTCGGCGTAAGCTTCTGAAGCTTTCCGGCGGTGGTGCAGTTGCGGCGAGGACTGGGGGACTGGCGTCAATCATTGCCCTGAAGCAGGCGCCCGCCTACGCACAGGCAACGACGATTCACTGGCTGCGCTGGAACGATTTCGTTCCTGCCTCGGACGAGTTGCTCCGCAAGGTGATCGTTCCCGAATGCGCCAAGGCGCTCGGCATCAAGCTCAACATCGAGATGATCAACGGCAACGACATCCAGGCACGCACCACCTCCGCGATTCAGTCCGGCACCGGTCCCGACGTGATCTGCGCGCTCAACAACTGGGCGCAGCTCTATCCCGAGAGCGTCGTCGACGTCAGCGATGTGGCGGAGGAGATCGGCCAGGCGCAGGGCGGCTTCTACGAGGAATCACGCGTCGTTGCCAACGACGGCAAGAAATGGATTGCGGTCCCCTGGTGCGTGCTCGGCGCGCAACTGGCGTACCGCAAGTCCTGGTTCGCGGAGATCGGGTACGAGGCGCCGAAGTTCCCGCAAACCTGGGAGGAATATCGCGAGGCTGGCAAGAAGCTGAAGGCGAAGGGCCGGCCGCTGGGGCAGACGGTCGGCCACAGCTTCGGCGACCCGCCGACCTATGCCTATCCGTATCTTTGGTCATGGGGCGGCAAGGAGGTCGAAGCGGACGGCAAGACGGTGACGCTGAACTCCAAAGCAACGGTCGATTCCGTCAACTTCGCCGTCGGCTTCTGGAACGACGCCTATGACGAGGGTGGGCTCGCCTGGGACGATACCAGCAACAACCGGGCCTTCCTCGCAGGCACGATCAGCTCCACGCTGAACGGCGCCTCGATCTATATCGAGGCCAAGCGCAAGCCCCAGGTCTATCTGACTGAAACCGGCACCCCGCTCTGGCAGGACATCCTGCACTCGCCGCTGCCCAAGGGCGCCGCCGGTCAGTTCGGCTATCACCTGCCGATGTCCAACATGCTGATGAAGTATGTGAAGGACCCAAAGCCCGGCAAGGAGTTCCTGCGCTGGATCACCTCCAAGCCGGTCTATCAGGCGTGGTTCGACTCGCAGCAGGGCTATTCCGTCGGGGCCACCACGGTTTGGGAGCAGGACAAGCTCTGGGACAACGACCCCGTGATGCTGCCATTCCGCACCGCGGCGCGGGCCGGGCGTTTCCCCGGCTACGCCGGTCCGGCCGATCGGCGCGCAGCCGAGGTGCTGAGCAAGTACATCATGGTTGACATGACCGCAAAGGCGATACAGGGCATGCCGCCGCAAGACGCGGTGAAATGGGCGCACGATGAGGTGGCGAGGATTTATGGCGCTTGAAGCCGCTTCTTCCGCGCGCTAGGTTTTGCTCTCTCGCCTCGGTGCTGTGGCCCGCGGCCGCAGTGCTCTGGCAGTCGCTCGGAGAATCGCGCGATGGCCGTCGACTATGTCGCCGCCGCCAAACCCTATGTGGCCGCGCCGCGCCGCGGGCCGGTTACGCGAGTTCTTGAGAACGAGCGCTGGTTCGCGTTCTTTCTGCTGCTGCCGACCGCGGTATTGCTCGGCCTCTTCATCGCCTATCCCTTCGTCAAGGGTGTGCTGCTGGCCGTGACCGACGCCAAGGTCGGCGTGCCCGGAAACTTCGTCGGACTGCAGAACTTCGCGGTGCTGATGAACGACAGTATCTTCCGCATCGCGGTCTGGAACACCATCCTCTACACGGCGGTGACGACCGTCTTCAAGCTGGCGCTCGGCTTGTGGCTTGCTCTGCTGCTCAACCGCCACTTTCGGGCAAAGGCCCTGACCCGGGCCTTCATCCTGTTGCCCTTCATCATCCCGACCGTGCTCTCGACCTTCGCGTGGAAGTGGATGTTCGATCCGACTTTCAGCGTCATCAACTGGACGCTCTTTCACCTCGGCATCATCCGCACCCGCATCAATTGGCTCGGCGACCCTCAACTTGCCCTGATCTCGGTGATGATCGTCAATGTCTGGCGCGGCGTGCCGTTTTACGCAATCAGCCTGCTCGCCGGATTGCAGACCATCAGTCCGGAGCTCGCCGAGGCGGCCGCGATTGACGGAGCGCGGCCCTGGCAGCGCTTCCGCTACATCACCTGGCCCTTGCTGCTGCCCGTCACCATGGTTGTGGTGCTGTTCTCGGTGATCCAGACATTCGCCGATTTCCAGCTCGTCTACATCCTGACCGGCGGCGGACCGGCCAACGCCACGCAGCTCTTCGCCACCTACGCCTATCAGATCGGCGTCGGCACGGGTCTGTTGGGCGAGGGCGCGGCGATATCGCTCGCCATGTTCCCGGTGTTGCTCGTCGTCGTCGTCGTGCAGCTCCTCTACATCCGACGCGTGGAGACACTCTGATGATAGAGGGCGCGCGCTGGCGTCGTTGGGTCTTCTTCAATCTCCCGCTCGCGCTGTTCGTGATCGGGCTGCTGTTCCCGTTCTATTGGATGATGGTGACGACGGTGCGGCCGGACGCCGAGCTCTATCGTCCCTGGATGGCGCCGAACTACACGCCGTTCTGGACGCTCAATCCGACCCTTGACCATATCCGGTATCTCCTCAACGAGACGCTGTTCAACAGGTGGATGCTGAACACCTTCTTCATCTCGGTGCTTGCCACATTGATCTCGCTGTTCTGCGGGCTCCTCGCCGGCTACGCGCTCTCCCGGCTCAAATTTCCGTTCGCCGGCAGCCTCGGCACTGGAATCTTCATCACCTATCTGGTGCCGCAGACGCTGCTGTTCATTCCGCTCGCCGATATCATCCGCAACTTCCGCCTCGGCGATACGCCATGGGCGCTCGTTCTCACATACCCCACCTTCCTCATCCCGTTCTGCACCTGGTTGCTGATGGGCTACTTCAAGGCGATCCCGCGCGAGCTCGAGGAATGCGCGCGCATCGACGGCGCGACCCGCTGGCAAGCGATGGTCTACATCGTCTTTCCGGTCGCCGTGCCCGGCATCCTCTCGGCCGGAATCTTCGCCTTCACGCTGTCGTGGAACGAGTTCATCTATGCCCTCGTCTTCCTGTCCTCGCCGGAGCAGAAGACGGTCTCCGTCGGCATCACCTCGGAGCTGGTCCGCGGCGACGTATTCTACTGGGGCTCGCTGATGGCCGGCGCCCTGCTCGGTTCGGTGCCGGTGGCGCTGATCTATTCCTTCTTCGTCGAGTACTACGTCGCCGGCATCACCGGGTCCGTCAAAGGGTGAGGCAAAGGGTGAGCCATGTCTCGGGTCATCATACGGAGCTTGAACAAGAGGTTTGACGGAGTCCATGCCGTCAAGGATGTCAATCTTGATATCCACGACAAGGAATTCGTGGTGCTCGTCGGTCCCTCGGGCTGCGGCAAAACCACGACGCTCCGCATGGTGGCCGGGCTCGAATCGATCACTTCGGGCGAGATCATGATCGGTGACCGCATTGTCAACGAGCTGCCGCCGATGGACCGCGACATCGCCATGGTGTTCCAGAACTACGCCCTTTATCCGCACATGAGCGTCTACGACAACATGGCGTTCGGCCTGAAGATGCGCGGGTTCGATCGCACCGAGATATCTAACCGAGTGAAGGCCGCAGCCGAAATCCTCGGCATAGAGGAACAGTTGCAACGCAAGCCGCGGCAGCTCTCCGGCGGCCAGCGGCAGCGCGTCGCCTTGGGCCGCGCCATCGTTCGGCATCCGCAGGTGTTCCTGTTCGACGAGCCGCTGTCGAACCTCGACGCCAAGCTGCGCATCCAGATGCGGGTGGAGATCAAAAAGATCCACGTCCGCCTCGGCACCACCGCGATCTACGTCACCCACGACCAGGTCGAAGCGATGACGCTCGGCGATCGCGTGGTCGTCATGAAGGATGGTCTCGTTCAGCAGGTGGGCGAACCGCTGGAACTCTACAACGAGCCCGCCAACCGTTTCGTCGCAGGCTTCATCGGCTCGCCAGCCATGAACTTCGCGACGGTGGAAATGGCTGATACCGAGGGTGCCCTCTGGGCCCGCCATGAAGGCATCCGCATCAAGCTGCCGGCCGCCATCGCGGGCCGGCTCCGGCCGCATGTCGGAGAGAATGTCACGCTCGGCATCCGGCCGGAGGATCTGCGCGTCGCATCCGGCAGCGAGGAGGCGGATCTCAGCTTCGACGCCGTGGTCGAGGTCATCGAGAAGCTCGGCTCCCAGATTCTTCTCGACGTCAGGGTCGGTCCCAACACGATGGTGGCCGCAGTCGAACCGACCGTCAAAGCGAAGGTCCACGACCGCCTTCGCCTCGCGCTGAATCCTGACCGGCTGTACTTCTTCGACCGCGTGTCGCAAGCGGCAATCTGATGTTGTGTGCCACCTCGTACACTGCTGGGTTGTAAGGACTATTCGCCGGATCGCCTTTGACAGGCTGGTGGTGAAACATGAAGGACGTACTCGTTTTCCTGTCTCCGTCGCGCAGAGATGACCTCTCGAGCGGAGCGCATTGTGCGATCGCCCTGGCTCGCATGTATGGCGCGCATCTATCTGCATTGATTGCAGATGTGGAGACCGACCTCCGCGACTCGCTGCCTGAACCGGACATTCGGCAAGTCGGGAGTCCTGCCGCCAGGTCAGCAACGTCAAGTGAACGGGTGGCACAAACGGCGGAGCTTGTTCAGTCCGCTGCGACGGCTGCAAACGTATCGTGTGACATTCTGCTGGCCGAAAACCAGTCCGTCTCGCTTCGCGAACGAATGATCCATTGCACCCAGGTGCACGACGTCCTGGTGATCGATGTGCGCGGACCACTTGATGCGCCTCGCAAAGAACTGGTCGAGGCCGCCCTGTTTGCGAGCGGTCGGCCAATTGTCTTCGTGCCACCAAACACCCCTGTGCTCGCAAAAGACCGGATTGTCGTTGCATGGGACGGAACACGCTCGGCAGTTCGTGCAGTGCACGACGCCTTGCCCCTTCTCGCTCAGGCGCGTGAGGTGCTCGTCGTATCGGTCATTGACGACAAGCTGTTTCCGATACCTCATTCCGGACACGCACTCTGCCGCTATCTGGCGCGGTGGCAGGTTGATGCCAAATTCAGCACGATCCAGCGTGAGACCCTGAACATTGGCGCGACCCTTCTGGCCCATGCGCAGCAAGCAGACGCGGATCTGCTGGTGATGGGCGCGTTCGCACATGGATTCGAGCGCGAGCTGATGCTCGGCAGCGCAACGCGAGACGTCTTCAACGGGAGGATCGAAATTCCCGTACTCTTATCGCACTAGAAGGAAACGCATCGATCCACTCTGCGAAAATCCAAGTCTGCGAAATCCAAGTCTTTCATCGAAAGGTTGCGTCTGAAGCTTCATCGCCTTGTTGCGCTGCAGCGGGCCGATCGACAGCTCTTGAACCCGGCCGCTGGAGCCGCCACCGCCCGCTTTTCAGATGCAGATCGAAGGCAAGGATCCGGCGGCACTTAACGTCAGCATCTGGACCCTCAACCGACATTCGGCGAGAGCTGGGACACCGTTTCGAGGCGCTAGGCGGCTGCCGGAGGGAACTTCGCAGCTCAAATCGAAACTTCTGCTCGCGCTTTTAGCAACAACCGAACGAGCAACACGTTTCGGTAGTCTCAAGGAAGGAGATCATCCATGAGACTGAAAATTGCTGCTGTTGCCTTCGCCGCGCTTGGTGGTGTCGCTCTCACCTCGACGGCGGCTTCCGCAATGCCAAATCGGATCACAAAGGCGAACGAGATCGTCTTGCAAACTTCAAGGATCCAGCAGGCGCGCTGGACCAGCGGCCCGCGCCACAGCGCCCGGCACTCGGGTCCGCGATGGCGTGCCGCCCACGCTTGGAATCCGCGCCGCGTGTCGCGTCCGGGATGGCGCAGCGCCAACGCTTGGGCTCCGCGCCGGGCGTGGGGTCCGGGATGGCGCGGCGCCTATGCCTGGAGCCCACGACCGGCGTGGTCTGCGGGCCCGGCGTGGGGCGCGAGCCCAGGATGGGGCTGGGGCGCGAGCCCGGGGTGGGGATGGGGCGCGAGCCCGGGGTGGGGATGGGGCGCGCGCCCAGGATGGGGCGTGAGCGTGGGATTTGGCCCGAGCGTAGGGGTGGGCTGGAACAGCGGGTGGTGGTGATAGGCGCATAGCGAAGCATCCCGTTGCTGGCGCGACCCGTTGGGCCAAGATCAATGCCAAGATCAATATGGGCGTGCAAGGCTGGCCTGCTTACGCCAGCGTGGACCGCACGACCAACACCGGAAGGCTTCGTCAAAGCTATCAAAGCGGCTAGTCGCACCAACAGCGAGGAGGGTCGTTCGTGGTTCTGCCTCGGAGCCGATCGTCAAAGCGAAAGTCCACGACCGGCTTCGCCTCGCGCTGAATCCCGAGCGGCTGTATTTCTTCGACCGCGTGTCGCAAGCGGCGATCTGAGGCTTTCGTAGTCTGCTCGGGATGGCGAGCTGGCGGCCGCGGTCTTGACTCTGCTTCCGACGCCTGCAATGTTGCGGTGCACACAATCTCCTGTGATTGGCATAGGTGTGCACCGATGCGCGAGGAGTTTCGCAGTAAATTCGAAGGTCTTCTTGCGGCGGCCAGAAAGAACGCGGCGTCCATTCGCGGGGCGCCCGCCCGCCGCCCGACACGGCTGCGAGAACTGACCGGGTTTGGAGCAAATCCCGGCAATCTCCGTATGTTTGCCTACGCGCCTGAGGACCTTCCGCCCAATAGGCCCGTGGTCATCGCGCTACATGGCTGCACCCAAACCTCCGCCGAGTATGATCACGGTACCGGCTGGTCATCGCTCGCCGATAGGCTCGGCTTCGCGGTCGTCTATCCGCAGCAGCAGCCCACCAACAATCCGAAGAATTGTTTCTCGTGGTTCTTGCCGGGCGACATCGCGCGCGGTCATGGCGAGGCGCTTTCGATCAGGGAAATGATCGAGCATGCCCTGATGAGATTTGCGGGCGATCGGGGCAAAGTATTCGTGACCGGCCTCTCTGCCGGTGGCGCTATGGCTTCTGTTATGCTCGCGACCTATCCAGAGGTTATTGCCGGCGGCGCCATCATCGCCGGGTTGCCCTATGGATGCGCCAGCAACGTTCAACAAGCATTTGAGGCCATGTTTACCGAGCACGGACATGCCACGCAGGCGCTTGGCGATCGCGTGCGGGCAGCATCCAGACATTCCGGGCCGTGGCCGAAGATCTCGGTATGGCATGGCTCCCGCGACCCGATCGTGAAGCCGTCCAACGGTGAAGACATTATTCGGCAATGGACCAGCGTGCATGGGCTTTCGGACAGCCCCTCGCATCAAGAATTCCTCGAGAGCCACAATCGGCGCGTATGGAGCGACGCAAATGGTGAGCCACTGATCGAGGCGTTTTCCATCCGCGGCATGGGCCACGGTGTGCCAATCGCGACGAAGATGGAAGAGAGTTGCAGCTTTGCCGGTGCATTTTTCCTGGATGTGGGAATTTCCTCTACGCATCACATCTCTCGCTTCTGGGGTTTGCATGAATCTCCGGTTGAAATGCCCCGTGCCGCGCCGACGTCAGCCACCATTCAGATGCCAACTGATGACCACGCCCTGCTCATTGCTGCAGCAGGTGCCGAGGGCACGCACGGTTCAGGCGGCGCCTCAACTGCTAATGATCGAGCCCAGCAGATGCGTCCGCCGCTCGACCCCAACACCATCATCGCGGCGGCCTTTAAAGCCGCAGGTCTCCCGGTTCCGGAGTTTCCCATCGCGCTGCCCGGCACGCCGCCGCGCGTTGCACCTGGCCCGATCATCACGGCGGCCCTGAAGGCCGCCGGACTGGTGCCGCGTTAATCCGACGTCGGCGCTCGCTCTTGTCGTGGATTGACGGGTCGGGCGTGGTCGCCAATTGGCCCTGAGCCGAATAACGTTTGAATCCGTCATCATATCGGCTGTCCGGGGCAGACCGGATATTGTGGTCGCGCTCGTGAACTGCAGCTCTGGATCCAGGCGCCGCAAATGTTTGTGTATTCGGCGACCGAAAGCGTCAGTTGGCGACAACTGGCGGCTGTTTGTGGCGCTATTGTTTCTTGAGCCATCCCTCGGCGATGTCATGCGAGCCCTCGGCACGCTCCTCCTCGAACGGGCTGGGGTTCGCCGGTAAGGCCTCTTCAACTGTCTGCTTCAGGCAGTTGGTAAACGGCCCAGGCTTGAGGCCGTTCCTGAAAACCAATTCTCCAGCGTGTAAGAACCTCATCGGTGCGAACGGGTTAATCGCAGATGCCTGAAGATGTTGAGGTCTTGGTTATCGGTGCCGGGCCAGCGGGTCTCGTGTCCGCGATCTACCTTGCGCGATTCGAGCGAAAGGTTCTGGTTGTCGATTCCGGTGAGTCTCGGGCGGCACTGATTCCGAAAAGCCACAATTTTCCGGGATTCGCACACGGAATTTCCGGTGCCGAATTGCTTGCGCGCATGAGAGAGCAGGTGGCCGCGCTCGGTGTTCGGCTGATCGACGGCAAGGTCGAGGCACTTGCGCGAGCCGGCAGCGGCTTTACTGCCACGGTCGGTCGCGCGAATATCCTGGTGTCGAAAGTCGTTCTCGCGACCGGTATCGTCGATCGGCAGCCTCCGATGAAGGATTGGGCCAGCGCGGTAGAGGAAGGTCTGCTGCGCTATTGTCCGATATGCGACGCGTTCGAGGCGCGCGCGAAAAGGATAGGGGTGATCGGCCCGCTTGCGCATGCAGCGAGCAAGGCGCTTTTCCTTCGTACTTTCACCACTGATGTAGTCCTCGTTCCGACCGATGACGCGCGTGAGGACGGGCTGGAGATGAAGCTGAAGCAGGCAACAATTGCCACCACTGCGCCACTCGCTCAGCTTAAAAAAGTCGATGGTCGATTAGCGGCTCGGCTGATCGATGGCACCTCAGTCGGGTTCGATGTTATCTATCCTGCGATGGGCAGCGAGGTCCGATCCGCCCTGTCACTTGCGGTGGGCGCGGATCATACGGCGGAAGGGTTTCTGATCGTGGACCAAAAACAGCAGAGCACGGTCCAGGGACTGTACGGAATTGGTGACGTCGTCAGTGACCTGCACCAGATATCGGTCGCACTGGGTCATGCTGCGGTAGCGGCATGCCACATCCACAATACACTGCCACCGAACTACGTGTAGTCGCCACCGCCTAGAAACGTTGCCGGATCGTGATGACTGTCTCGGCCGTCATCCATTGACCCGCCGAGCACGGCTAGGCCGAGCCTGAGCGGCAAGGGGAGTCCTGAGAGCGGCCAGTGATTTTCCTCGGTCCAGTTTCGGCGACCGATCGCGCAGGTAAAGGAACTGCCCGTCGAACAAACAATAGGACGAAGATCCGAACGCGAGCGAGCAGAAGAGGGCGCCTCCATTGGAAAGGACACGTGAAAAGCTCCTGGCCTGGGTAGAATAACCGGTTGCTGGTAAGAAACTATTTTAGCGTTCCCGACTTTGCTTTGCGAAGATCGTCTGATTCGCAGAGGTCGACTGTGAACAGAATCCTTAGGCCGGTTACTTACGTCTTCGCCGCCGTGTATTTCCTGGTGGATGCGGCGTTTTTGGCGCTGGCCAAGCCGATCTCAAACTGGATCGCTGACCACGTTCCGTTGAGACGACTACGGGCTTGGATCAGGTCGTTACCGCCTTACCCATCGCTTGCACTCTTTTCAGTTCCTGTGATTCTTCTGGAACCTGTTAAGCCTCTCGCCGCATATCTAGCCGCGACGGGGCAGTTTCTGAGCAGCGCTTTAACATTGATCACGGGCGAGCTGTTAAAGCTCGTGCTGGTAGAGCGTCTATTCAGTCTCACCCGAGACAAATTAATGAAGATCCCCGCATTTGCTTGGGTCTATGTCAGGTTCCAGCAAGCGAAAGCTTGGTTAGAAGCCACGGAGGCTTGGCGTACCATACGGTCGTTGAGCAGGGCGGCCCGCAACTACGCTGCACGTGTCAAAGCAACGATATGGTGCCACTTCGCCACTGTGGGGGGCGATAGAAATCGGAGCTAAATCCCTGGGCTACAGGTCCACAACTTGTCCGCCCAATCCGCGATTGTGGACCGGAGCTCGCGCGGACCCCGTGATTCCCTCCCTGGGCACCACTCCCCGGTCAAAGCAAGACGCTGCCGCACCTCCAGCCTTTGGCGGCGGCTTGGCGGTTGTCACGCTGGCCACGCCTCAGTGATGAGCCGAGACGCTCCTGACGCATTCGGACAGGAGATTGTCGCCAGACGTGGAATGGCTGACATCGCCGAGACTGAGGATGCCGACCATCCGCTTGCTCTTGTTGATCACCGGCAGCCTGCGGACCTGCAGCTTCTCCATGTGATGCATCGCCTTTGCGAGGTCATCGTCCTCGCGGCAGCAATGGATGCCTTCGGTCATGACATCGCGCGCCGTCGCGCGACGCGCATCGAAGTCGTTGCTCGCAAGCCCTTTGCAGACGATATCGCGGTCGGTCACCATCCCGATCAGCCGATCGTCCTCTCCGATCGGAATGCAGCCGATGTCGTGCCCCCGCATCAATTTCGCGAGTTCGGTGACGGGGGTGTCGGGGCTGACCCAGTCGACGCCCTTGTGCATCACGTCTTTGACTTTCATGGCGGACCTCCATTGCTGGATTTCAGGTGCACTTGATGCGCGCGACCAATCCTCAGTCGTGCGCGCTAAAGCGCCCATGCGGTGCGTTCGCCGTCAGGCGCGCAAACTGCTCATGCGTGAGATGAAGCAGGGTCTCGTGATCGCCGGCTTCCATATAGATTTCCGGCTGTGTCTCGATGCTATCGTCGACAATAATATCGAGCCCATAGCACTTGCCAATGGCCGGAACGGCGCCGAGTGCGCAGTCGCGGAACAGTCGATTGATTTCGGCTTCATTCGCCATATCGACATGATCACCGAGTGTCGCCCGCAGTTCCGACAGGCGGAGGTGGTGCGATGCCGGCACGACGGCGAGGATATATTCGCCGTCGCGTCGCAGCACGATGCCTTTGGCAAGACGGTCGCCCGAGATATGGCATGCTTCGGCCGTGCGAGTGGACGACATGCTCGGCTCGTGCTGGATCTCCTCGTATTGGATGTTTTCAGCGGCGAGGTATTTTTGCAGTGTGGGAGCGATGGACATGACGTGACCTCCGGTGCGGGTAGGCAAACCATCCGCCGTAAGGTCTTCCTGCCGAGCCTCGCCTTACGATGGGCGGCTGCGTCATTTATAAGGCCAACATATTCCTTCCATCCGCCAGCCGCAATTCTTCGTCAGTGACCGGGGTGCGATGCAACGCTTCCAGATTGGCGTTGGTATGCTCTCTGTCTTTGCCACCAACAGGCGATCGTCGCGGCGTACGTATCACCGATAAGGCAGCGTTCTTGGCCCAATTCTCGATCGCTCTGGCCCGGTGCAGAAGTCGCGAAAAACGCGGTTGGGTTGTGATCCTCTCGCAACACAAGAAACAATTCGGCTTATGATGCAACCATAGGTATTGCGGGCGGGGCTGGATCGTAATTGGATCAAGCTTTCTTCGACTAGCCTTATGAGAAATTTCAGCGTGTTCATTTCGAACGGGGGCATACTTTGTCAACGAAGGGCCGTTTTGCGCCTCTGATCGGCATTGTTCTCGCCGGATGCGGGACAGTGGTGCCCGACATTCAGGAATTCTGGGGAACGCCTAAGGATGCCGCGGACAAGGTCGAGCAGATCTCGTCCCAGGTCCTCTGCGAACTTCGGCGAGCGGTGCAGAGGGTTCTTTATGAGGACAAGCACCGTCCGGTGGTTTACAAGCCCGACCCCGCCGCTCCACCTATTCAAATCCAACACCTCGAATGGTTCGAGCACGGGTGGGGCGTTCAGGTCACCCTGAATTTGAACGTCGCCGAAAGTAGCGGCGTGTCGCCGGGGGTCTCGTTCATCAGGAGTTGGAGCAACTCGCAGTCGTTCGTGGCGGGGCTCGGAGGCAGCTTGAACTCGACCGCGACGCGCACGGATAAACTCAACATGTTCTTCACGGTGGAGGAATTGGCCAGTGGCTACCCCTCCATGAACCTTCCATGCATCGACGACCAGCCGCCCAAGGCGACTTTATTCATCGAGAGCGATTTGAAGCTCTATGACTGGCTCCATGCGGCCTTGTTGCCGAACCTCACCAACATCATCCCCTATCAAAACAGCAAGAGCGCCACGAACGTCATCCAGCACGAAGTCAAGTTCGAGATCGTCTCGAACGGAAGCGCTACGCCCGCATGGAAGCTCGTCGAGTTCACCGCCAACACGTCCGGAACGTTTCTTTCGGCGGGACGAGATCGGACGCAAGACCTCACGATAACGTTCGGACCCCTGGCCGAAGGTGTTTCCAGTACGGCCACGGCAAGTCACGCGCGCAATAACACGAGAGTCGCGCGAAACCGACAGCTCTCGACGCCGGCCGAGAACGCTCACCTCGCGGCGCAGATAGGACTTGCCGTAAGTGAATCTCTCAAATGAGCGGTTAACCTAGCCAGCGGAGACCTTCGATGCCTGACAATCGTACGGACCATCAACCGCCGATCCCGCGGAGCCCCAGAGCGGCAAGGCGCCTCGGCTACACGAAACAAACCGACGTGAAAAATCCATTGAGGGGTCTGAGCGAAGCTGCAAAAACCCGGATGGTCTTGGTCAGCCTCGCGCGGAGCGGTCAGCCGGCGCGATATTGCCATTGGGATCCCGAGAAGGGCGTCTGGGTGTGCAGCTATACGGACGACGGTGAGTAGAAGAGATCGCCGTTCGGCTCTTCCGATTGAAGCGGTCTCGCTCGCGACGGACCTTCGGCGCCTCGGCTTTATAGCCATGTGCCGCTTTCGGCATAATGAGCTGACAACCTCGCGCGAACGCTGGTGGTGCATCCAGTGAAGCGCGATGGCTCGCTGACCAGCGCCAATCCTGCTTCCCGTTACTTCGTCACCATCGCCCCCGTCTCCGGATGCTGCAGCCACCCAAGCACCGCCTCGTGGAATCGAGTCGGCGCCTGGATCTGCGGCGCATGGCCGAGATCGGGGAATTCGATCAGTTGCACGTGCGGGAAGCGCTTGGCGGCTTCCTTGCCGAGCACGGGATAATTGCCGAGCTTGGGGCGAACGTCCGGCGGCGCGAGGTCCTTGCCGATGGCGGTGGTGTCTTTGTCGCCGATCAGGAGCAGCACTGGCGCGGTGATGCGCTCGAATTCGTAGAACACCGGCTGGGTCGCGATCATGTCGTAGAGCCGCGCCGAACTCGATGCCACCGCCTCGCGTCCGGGACCGCGATACATGCCGGCCAGCATCTGCACCCAGGGTTCGTATGACGCGTCCCAGGTGTTGGCATAATAAGTCGCGCGCTCGTAGGCGCGAATGGTGTCGGCGGTCACGCGCTTCTCGCGTTCGTTCCAGCCGTCGAGGCTGAGCCACGGCACGCCCTTGGCTGCCCAGTCCTCCAGCCCGATCGGATCGACCAGCACGAGCTGATCGACGGCCGCCGGATACATCAGCGCGTAGCGCATCGCCAGCAAGCCGCCGGTCGAATGGCCCATGATCACCGAACGCTCGATGCCGAGTGACGCCAATAGCGCGCGGGTGTTGCCCGCGAGCTGGTGGAACGTGAACTGATAGCGCTCGGGCTTGCTGGATTTGCAGAACCCGATCTGGTCGGGCGCGATCACCCGATAGCCGGCCGCCGTCAGCGCCTTGATCGAGCCTTCCCAGGTGGCGGCACAGAAATTCTTTCCATGCAGCATCACGACGGTGCGGCCGTTCGGGTTCGACGGTTTGACGTCGAGATAAGCCATCTCCAGGTCCTGGCCCTGCGACGAGAACCGGTAGCGATCAACCGGGAAGGGGTATTCGAAGCCCTGCAATTCCGAACCATAGGCCGGCCCGTCATCGGCGGCGGGCGCCGGTGAACTCAGGCTCACAACGGTGGTCAATGCGAGACCGAACAGGGTGGCAAAACGGATCATCGGGCAATCCTGCGGATTGGAATGTCAGGCGGCCTCGGACTAACGCAGCACTGTGACGCTATCCAGAAGGCTTGCGATGATTTGTTTGTGATCGATCGGGAGATCGGCCGACTGCTCACGCCGTCATTGCGAGCGGAGCGAAGCAATCCATGGTCTCCACAAGCGGCGCTATGGATTGCTTCGCTTCGCTCGCAATGACGATGTGGTTGATTTCGGTGCGACAAATTAACTCGACGGGCAAATCAGCCGAAAGTCTGTCCACCCCTCGCGTGAAAAATATTCCGCTTTCGCCGTCGGGCAAATCAGTGATTTAACTCCGCGCGTCTCACGGCGGATGAGGGGCGGGTCGCGATCGTCACGAACGTTGCAGTGAGATGCGGTGGACGCTGATATCACGACTGACGAGCGTGACATCAGCGGACGGCGAAGTCGTGTGGTCCTGGCGCCCCGACGCTGGCGCTAAGTGCGCGAGCAGCAAGAGCTGCCGCGGACGACGGTGGCAAGAAAGCCCGGTCACCGGGGAGAGCGCGAAGGAAACCGTAACACCATCGCGCAGGGAAAGCCGGAATGCTTCGGTTGAACCTGTGGTCCTACCCCCGTGCTTTTTGTTGCACGGGACCCATGGGTGCAACCGGCACCCGGCTTTCCCCGCGCCCTCTGCTCTCGAGGAGGGCGGAAAGTGACGCAAAGCTCGGGCAGTTCGTGCTGCGAGAATGCAGACTCACATCCTCTCCGCTGTTTGACATTTGAATCCGGACCTCACCCCGCGTCGTCCCGGCGTGGGCCGGGACGACGGCACGCCTGTCACTTGTCCGGTGGCGGTTGATCGTTCACCGCGCCGCGGCTGGCCATCAGCCCGAGCGCCAGCCCGCCGATTGCCACAATCGGGACCAGCCGTTTCACGCCGATGGTGCGGACGAGTTGCAGGCCGGTTGCGATCATCGCGGGGTTGGTGAGGAGGGATTGGCGTGCCGCGCGGGCCATCTCCTCGGCGCGCAGCCGCATCTGCCGCTTGCGTGCGACGTAGAGAGCGGCGGCGATCAGCGCGACCACGACGAAGAGCGCGGCGCAGGCAAGGCAGGCCCAGATCGGCCCATAGGTCCGCTGCACCCAGACGAAGAATGCTGCACAGATGAAGCCGAGCGCAATGAGCGCAGTTGCGGCGATCACGACCGCAAGCGACGTCAGCCGCATGGCGTTGCCGGCCTGCTCCCTGACATCACTGACCAGTCGCTGCAGCATGGGGACGCGTCCGCCGCTACCTTCGCCAGGCGATGCCGATCAGGAAGCCGAGGCCGAGCGCCAGGCCGACGGTCGCCAGCGGGCGCTGGGTGATGGCGTCCTCCAGCGTCTCCTCGATCGAGGAGTACGCGTCCTGCGCGGCGTCCATCATCGCGCTGCCGCGCTCCGAGACGTCGCCGACAGCGGATTCGGCGCGGTCGCGTGCCTGGTCGTAGCCGCGGCGTGCCTGTTTTCTGGCGCTGCCGGCGAACGAGTTGAGCGCCTCGGTGATCTGGTCGGTCAGCGCGGCGATGTCATCCTTCACGTTGGCGACATCCTTCTGCAGGCGTTCATAGGTTGCTTTGTCTGTCATGTTCTTCAATCCGAAATCGCTTGTCGCCGACATCGAACAGCTCCCGAACCAATGTTGCTTCTTGGCAAAACGCGGCGTCGGGAACTAAGTTCCCGAGCCAAAATTGAGTTCACTCCTCCGGCAGATGCGGCGAATTGACCGGCATCAGATGCTCCTTGAGGATCAGCGCGACGATCAGAAGTGGGGAGGCCAGGAACGCGCCCATCGGGCCCCACAGCCAGGTCCAGAACGCCAGTGCGATGAAAATGGCGAGCGCATTCAGGGCAAGTCTTCGGCCGACGATGGTCGGGGTGATGAAATGCCCCTCGAGGAAGGTCAGCACCGCAAAGCAGGCCGGCGCGATCAATCCGGCGCTGATGGTCGAGAAGCTGACGAGCCCGACCAGCACCAATACCACGAACATCGCAACCGGCCCGATGATCGGGATGAAGTTCAGCGTGGCGGCGAGCGCGCCGAGAGCTGCCGGGGTGGGCATGCCGGTGACGGCGCAGATGAGCCCGGTCCCGATCCCGACGCCGATATTGATCATGGTCACCAGGAGCAGGTAATTGCCGAGGTGCCCCTCGATCTCGTTCAGGATCCGCAAGGTTCGGAGCCGCCAATCGCGATCGCCGAAAGCCATGACGAGCGTCCGCCGCAGGTCCTTCCAGCTTGCGATGAACAGGATCAGGGTGGCGATGAACAGCAGGAATTCGGCAAAGGTCGGCGAGAGGAATTCGAGCGTCGGCTGCACCCATTCGAATTTCGGCAACTGCAAGGGGGCAAGCGTCCCGGAGCCACCGATCATGGTCTGCAATTCCTGCCACAGCCCGAGCGGCCGGTCGAAGATGTGCATCTTCTCCTTCAGTGTCGCTGCGAGCTCCGGCAGCCGGGCGCTCCACTCGATCGCCGGAGCGGAGATGAGCCCGATAGTGAAAGTAGCGGCAGCGCTGACGGCGGCGACGATCAGCACTGCGCCGATCGCGCGGGGCACGCGGTAGCGCTCGAGGAAGCTTGCCGCCGGCGACAGCATGGTGCCGACGATGAAGGCCATCGTGATCGGCAGGAAGAACGCCTTGGCCAGATAGAGTACCGCGACGATGGCGATGATCAGGAGCCCGACCAGCGACAGGGCGACAAGCTCGGTGCGGCGGATGACCGGCGGCAGCTCGGCGTGGCCATTGGGTGCGGGCGTGCCTTCGGCGCCATTGGACAGGAGACGCTCACTGGGAAGGACATGCACGCTGGTTCTCTCCCGCGACGGGCGCGTATCAATTGTGACGCAAACTCCGGGCCGGCCGTCAGGTTCCATCGCGCGATCGTGAGCGCTTGTGTCCTTGACTGGTGCGCCTCCGCCACGGCCGCGCCGGAACCGCGAAGCGATGGCGCGCGTTTGGTTGGGGCAGAGCATCAGCGTGATGCGTATCCAATGGGGCAGCACATGACACCGTCATCCGCTCTATTCCGCCGATCGTCGCGCGCGGCTAACGCGCTTGTCTTCGCCGCCAGCCTGCTGGTGACGCCAATCGTGCTCTCAACCTCGGCAGGTGCCCAGTCGCTGGGCTATGCACCCATCCGGCAGAGCGCGTTTCCGTCCGATGCGGCGTTGACGCCCGAGGCAAGGGATGCGGAAGCCGGCGTGCTGCCGGAGCGGCTGCGCCGCGCGGTGGTGCCGTTCGCGACCAGCGAAGCGGCAGGCACGGTCATCATCGATACCGGCAACACCGCGCTCTACTATGTGCTCGGGCAGGGCCGCGCGATCCGCTATGGCGTCGGCGTCGGCCGCGAAGGCTTCACCTGGTCGGGCGTGCAGAGCATCAGCCGCAAAGCGGAATGGCCGGACTGGTATCCGCCGGCCGAGATGATCAAGCGCCAGCCCTATCTGCCGCGGTTCATCGCCGGCGGTCCCGGCAATCCGCTCGGCGCGCGTGCGATGTATCTCGGCTCGAGCGAATACCGCATCCACGGCACCAACGATCCCTCGACCATCGGTAAGTTCGTCTCTTCCGGCTGCATCCGGATGACCAATGAGGACGTCACCGATCTGTTTGGCCGCGTCAATGTCGGCACCAAGGTCGTGGTGCTGCCCAAGAACGCGCCGGTGCTGGCCCGCGGTTCGGATGCCAGGACCACGATCAGCGTGCGCCCGGCGCCGCCGCGTCCGCAAGCCGCGGCGACCACGCTGCCATCGGGCCAACAGGCGATACGACTGAACGTGTCGTCGGTGAACTGAGGTGAGGATGGCCCCAATACCGCGTTGGCGATGGATGTTCGGCGCGACGGCGCTCTCGCTTGCCGTCGCCGCGCCGGCGGCGCAGGCCCAGGATTTCTTCTCGCTCCTGTTCGGCGGCTTCGGCCGGCCTCCGATGATCCGGCCGCCGTTCGACGACGGCCCGCCCGTTGCGCAGCAGCGGGTTTGGCGGCCGCGCTCGTATGACCGCAGCTACGACCACGCCGATAGCGTCGGGGGGCGGGCGTTCTGCGTGCGTACCTGTGACGGACGTTACTTCCCGCTGCCGGACTCCGACAATGCCAGCCGCGCGCAGAGCTGCAATAGTTTCTGCCCGGCGAGCGAGACCAAGCTGGTCTATGGCAGCAGCATCGACAGCGCGGAGACGGAGGACGGAAAGGCCTATTCGGAACTGCCGAACGCGTTCCGTTACCGAAACGAGCTCGTGGCGGGGTGCACCTGCAATGGCAAGGATCCCGGCGGGCTGGCGCAGATCAAGATCGAGGATGATCCCACCTTGCGCAAGGGTGACATCGTCGCCGGCGAGAACGGCCTGATGGTCGCGGGCCGCCCCGACAAGCGTGGCGCCTCGCTGCAGTTCTCGCCCGCGCCCGACCGCATCCGCGCCAAATATGGGCGCGTGCCGGTCATGGCGCGGGAGTAAGCAGAACTAAGCGGCGCGGATCTTGCCGAGGAAATCGGTGACCTGGTCGCCGAGCCCGCGGCTTTGCGTCTCCAGCGTCTCCGAGGCGAGGCGAACGTCCTCGGCGGCGCCGGCCGCGGAGTCCGCATCGGCCTTCACGCCGGTGATGTTCTCGGACACGTTCTTGGTGCCCTGGGCGGCGAATTGTGTGCTGCGCGTGATCTCCTGGGTCGCGGCGCCCTGTTCCTGCACCGCGGCGGCAATCGCGGTCGCGACCTCGTTGACCTCGCCGATGATGCTGCCGATGCCATTAATGGCGTCGATGGCCTCGCCCGCGACCTTCTGGATGTCGGCGATCTGCTCGGAAATCTCCTCCGTCGCCTTCGCGGTCTGGCTCGCCAGCGACTTGACCTCGGAGGCAACCACGGCGAAGCCGCGTCCGGCCTCGCCGGCGCGGGCGGCCTCGATGGTGGCGTTCAGTGCCAGCAGGTTGGTCTGCGCCGCGATGGTGTTGATGAGGCCGATCACCTCGCCGATGCGGCCGGCGGATTTCGCCAGTCCCTGCACGGTCCCGTCGGTGTTGCGGGCCTGGCTGACCGCGCGGCTGGCGATACCGGCTGCATGCGCCGCCTGCTGGCTGATGTCGTTGATCGAGGCGCTCAATTCCTCGGAAGCCGCCGCGACCGTCTCCACGCTCATCGACGCCTCGCCGGACGCCTTTTCGGCGATCTCGACCCGTGCATTGGTCTGGCGCGACACGGCGGAAAGGTTGGCCGACGTCGCCCGCATCTTGCCGGAGGCATCGCCGAGCTGTTCGAGCGTCTGGCGCACCAGATGCTCGAACTCGCCGACATGGTTCTCGATCGCCTGCTGGCGGGCGGCCGCGCCGGCATTGCGCTCGCGCTCCTGCGCTTCGATGCGAAGCTTGTCCTTCGCCTGCTGCTTGAAGGTTTCGAGCGCACCGGCAAGCGCGCCGATCTCGTCCTTGCGCCCGCCATAGCCGCTATCGACGTCGAGGTTGCCGGAGGCGACTTTCAGCATGGCATCGCGGATGTTGTGCAGCGGCGTGATGACGCGGCGGCCGATCGCGATCATGGCGCCGACGGTGAGCGTGATCGCACCGGCGAGCAGCGCAAGCTGTGTAATCAGCGAGCGCTGCGCCAGGGCGTATTGGGCTGCGGCGTGATCCTTTGCCGCATCGAGCGCTGCTTCAGCGACCGCCACCGCCGTCCCCATCCGGCCGACGGTGACCGGGCTCCACTGGTTCGCGGTCATCTCGGGCTTCTCGCCATTGGCCAGCGCCGCCACCAGCCGGTCGCGCAGGCTTTGATACTCCGGCTCGAAATAAGCGGTCTCGGAGGCGGGGATCGCGGCCGCAAGCTTCGGCGGCAATTGCATGCCTGAGGTCGACACCTCGAGCGCCTTCCAGGCGGCATCGATGCCGCCGACGAATTTGATGTAACGGAGGCGGGTTTCCGGCGCGATACGGCCTGCACCAAGTGCGTCCGATACCAGCGCGGAGGCTTCGCCGGCGGTGTTGCGCAACAGCCAGGCGGTCTGCTTGATGTTGAGCAATTGGTCGATCACGGCGTCCTGATGATTGACATCGGCGGCAAGCGTTCCCGACAATTTGTCGAGCACATCGAGCAGCGCCAGCGTCGTCGCCTGATACTCCTTCGCCAGTTCGGCGCGGCGCGCTTCCTTCGGCTTGGCCATCTCCTGCCAAGATTCCGTCTGCTGGGCGGTCAGCAGCGAGAACTGCCGCTCGAACTCCGGCACCAAGGTCTTCTGCTGGGCGAAGTCCATGGTCTTGAGCCGGGCGAGCCCGTTCGCCATCGCCAGCATTTCGGCATCGCGGAGATCGCGGAGGTACTTCTCTATTCCGCTGTCCAGCGGAGACGCGCCGGTCAGAACGCGGTTGGTGGAAGAACGATCGGTCCGCAGACTGTGCATCGCCTTGAAAAGATTGGCTGAGACATCGGCGATCGTCGAAATTCGGCCCGCTACCTGCAGCCGGCCCCAGCTATCCCACGCGTTCAGCGAGAAACCGACGATGATGCAAAATGCAGTGCTCAGGATAACGATCTTCAGCAACGCGGATACAGAAAGGCGATTCAGCATGTGGCTCCCCCAAAGCTGTCGCCATCTGGAACAAGAAGGGTAAAAATTTCCGGAAGCGCTATTGCCGTATATCTACGGAGCTTGCTGAAATGACTGAGCTTTTCTCAAGGGAAGTCGGGTTCCCCACCTGGAACCTCGCGGGCATCTGGCAGTTAAGAGAAGACTAACACGCCATTCACGACGTCCCCGGGGGGCCGCATGCTCGTCAGCATACTCGTCACGTTTCTGGTCGTTATCCTCGTCCTTTACCTGATCAACCTGCTGCCGCTTGATGCGCGCGCCAAGCAGATCGCGCGCGTCGTCGTCATCATCCTGGGTGTGATCTCGCTGTTGAAATACATCGCGGTGTTCTGAGAATGCCCCAAGCAAAAAGCCCCGGCGTTGGCCGGGGCTTTTGCGGCGAGAGCCTGGAGCTTCGGTTCTGATTGAATCAGAGTCGAAGCTCTAGATTCTTGTTTTGACCCGTTTTCTTCACGCGAACCGGTCTCCACTTCGCTCGAAACGCCCTATCGCAGGCTCCGGAACCAGTCGTCCACATCCTTGTGGATCTGGTCCTTGGCGAAGCCGTAGCGCTGCTGCAGCTTGCCTTCGAGCTGCTCGCGGCGGCCTTCGATCACGTTGAGATCGTCATCGGTGAGCTTGCCCCATTTCTCCTTGGCGGCGCCCTTGAACTGCTTCCAGTTGCCCTCGATCCGGTTCCAATCCATTGCCATCTCTCCGATGCTTCAGTTAATGGCGTTGAAACGGATTTGATGCCGCACGGGTTCCCTGAAATCGTGCGGCATCGTGACGTGCAACCTTGTGAGTCAGATCAGCCGGCGGCCTTCGCTTCGCGGCGGCGGGCAGTGAGGATGAATTCGGTGTAGCCGTTCGGCTGCTCGCGGCCCTTGAAGATCAGGTCGCAGGCGGCCTTGAAGGCGACGCCGTCGAAGGAGGGCGCCATCGGCCTGTAGAGCGGATCGCCCTTGTTCTGGCCGTCCACGACCACAGCCATGCGCTTCAGCGACTCCATCACCTGATCCCTGGTGATGACGCCCTGGTGCAGCCAGTTCGCCAGATGCTGGCTGGAGATGCGCAAGGTGGCGCGATCTTCCATCAGGCCTACGTCGTGAATGTCCGGCACCTTGGAGCAGCCGACGCCCTGGTCGATCCAGCGCACGACATAGCCCAGGATGCCCTGGCAGTTGTTGTCGATCTCCTGCTTGACGTCATCCGGCGCCCAGTTCGACTGCGACACCGGAATGGTGAGGATGTCGGAGAGCTTCGCGCGCGGCCCGCCTTTGGCCAGCTCCTGCTGGCGCGCGATCACGTTGACCTGGTGATAGTGCAGCGCGTGCAGCGTCGCGGCGGTCGGCGAGGGCACCCAGGCGGTGGTGGCGCCGGCCTGCGGATGGCCGATCTTCTGCGCCAGCATGTCGGCCATCTTGTCGGGCGCGGCCCACATGCCCTTGCCGATCTGCGCATGGCCGGGCAGGCCGTCGACGAGGCCGGTGTCGACATTCCAGTCCTCATAGGCCTTGATCCAGGGCTGCGCCTTCATGTCGTTCTTGCGGATCATCGGACCCGCTTCCATCGAGGTGTGGATCTCGTCGCCGGTGCGGTCGAGGAAGCCGGTGTTGATGAACATCACGCGCTTGGCCGCATTCTGGATGCAGGCCTTGAGGTTGACGGTGGTGCGGCGCTCCTCGTCCATGATGCCGACCTTGAGTGTGTTCTCCGGCAGCGCGAGCAGCTTCTCGACCTCACCGAACAATTCGCAGGTCAGTGCGATTTCATCGGGACCGTGCATCTTCGGCTTGACGATATAAACCGACCCGGTGCGGCTGTTCTTGATCTTCGACTTGCCCTTGAGATCATGGATAGCGAGCAGGCCGGAGACAGCGGCATCGAGGATCCCTTCCGGAATTTCCTCGCCCTTTGCATCGAGCACGGCGTCGGTGAACATGTGATGGCCGACATTGCGCATCAGAAGCAGGCTGCGGCCGTGCAGCGTGAGATCCTTGCCGTCGGGCGTCTTGTAGACGCGGTCGGCATTGAGCGAGCGCGTCAACGTCTTGCCGCCCTTCTCGAAATCGGCCGATAGCGTGCCGGTCATCAGACCAAGCGTGTTGCGATAGACCAGCACCTTGTCCTCGGCATCGACAGCCGCGACGCTGTCTTCCATGTCGAGGATGGTGGAGACCGCCGCCTCCAGGATCATGTCGGCGACCCCGGCCGGATCGTCCTTGCCGATCGGATGATTGCGGTCGATCGTGACGTCGATGTGCAGGCCGTTGTTGACGAGCAGCACGGCGCTCGGCGCGGCCGCATCGCCCTGATAGCCCGCGAACTGCGCGGCTGACTTCAGTGCGGTGGTGCTGCCGTTCTTCAGCTTCACCGCGAGCTTGCCGCCGCTGACGCTGTAGGAGGTGACGTCGGCATGGCTTCCGGTCGCGAGCGGCGCGGCCGAATCCAGGAACGCCTTGGCCTTCGCGATCACCTTGTCGCCGCGCGCCTTGTTGTAGCCCCGGCCAGCTTCGCTCGGGTCGTGTGGGATCGCGTCGGTGCCGTAGAAGGCGTCATAGAGGCTGCCCCAGCGCGCATTCGCCGCATTCAGCGCATAGCGCGCATTGGTCAGGGGCACCACGAGCTGCGGACCGCAGATCTTGCCGATCTCTTCGTCGACATTGGCGGTCTCGACCTGCCTGGTCGGCGGCTCCGGGAGCAGATAGCCGATTTCCTTCAGGAAAGCGGTATAGGCGTCGATGTCGAACGCCTTGCCCTTGTGCGCGCGGTGCCAATCGTCGATCTTGGCCTGCAGCGTGTCGCGGAAGGCAAGCAATTCGCGGTTTTTCGGCCCCAGTTTTGCGATGATGGCGGCAAGCCCGGCCCAGAAGGCGTCGGGCGCGATCCCGGTATTGGGGGTCGCCTCCTTGGCGATGAAATCGAACAGGACAGGGGCGATCTTCAATCCGTGGGCTTCGACACGCGTCATGTTGGGCTTTCTAAGAGAAATGGCGGCTACGTACTGTTTTCGGAACGAAAACAGCAAAAAACACGCCAAAAGGCGGGCGGTTCAACGCCCTTTTAACGCTAAAGCCGCGGCCATGAGAAGGCCCCCTGCGGGGCTTGGTGTCCTACCAAAGGAGCGGGCCAGGCCGCCTAAAACATGATGCGATGGGATGGGTAGGCGTCGCGTCGCAGGTGCCCACCCCGACGGGGAGAGGTCGATTTGCGCAGCAAATCGGGTGAGGGGCCGCAGCTCTAACGAGGGACCGTAACCCCTCACCCGGCGCTTCGCGCCGACCTCTCCCGTTGGGAGAGGTCGGAGTTTGTGGTCACCACCGAATACAAGCAATAAAGCATCCCGCTCTAAATATTCGCGGCGAGGTCGGCGACTTCCTCGAACAGGATGCCGGTCTGGGCCAGCATCCTTTCGATCTCGTCGACGGCGTCGGCGACTGTCCGGCGCGAGGTATCGATCGTCAGTTCGTTGCCCGCCGGCGGCTCGTAATCATTGGTGATGCCGGTGAAGGAGGGCAGGCCGCCGGCGCGGGCCTTGGCGTAATGGCCCTTGGGATCGCGACTTTCGCAGATTTCCGCAGGCGTCGCGACATAGATCTCGCGGAACGCGCTGTCGGCGATGCGGCGCGCCGCAGCTCGGTCGGAGGCTGCGGGTGAGACCGCGGCGACGATCGCGATATGGCCGTTGCGCGCAAGATGCGTGGCGATCTCCGCGAGACGGCGGATATTTTCGCTGCGATCGGCGTGCGAGAAGCCGAGATCGCTGTTGAGGCCGGCCCGCAAGGTGTCGCCGTCGAGCAGGATCGGCGAGCCGCCGTTGGTGAACAGCCGCCGCTCCAGCGCGAGCGCCAATGTCGATTTGCCGGAACCGGGCAACCCCGTGAACCAGAGCACGGCGCCGCCGTGACGATAGCGGGCCGACCGCTCGTCGGCGCGCAAGGCGGACTCAACCGGCACGATATCGACCGGCACAGCGCGCTGGCCGGCATCGACCGACAGCACGAGGCCGCCGCCGGCGATGCGCCCGTTCACCTCGATCACCAGCCGCCCGGTCCGCGGGCTTTCGCTGTAAGGATCGGCGGCAATCGGCTGCGCCAGCGAGATGTCGATCTCGCCGACATGGTTGCGCGCGATCGAATTGGTTTCCTCGTTGGAGAGCGCGCCGGGATCGACCGCCTTGTCGATCGCGACCACGCTGGCGCGGGTCTCGCGGGTGCCGAGCCGGATCAGGATCTGGTCGCCCTTCGACAATGGCTTGTCGTGCAGCCAGAAGATCCGGGCATGGATGCGGCGGGTGTCGCGCGGGCTCGCGCCGACATGGCCGATGACGTCGCCGCGCTCGATGAAGAGTTCGCGATCGAGCGTGATGCCGACCGAGCGGCCGGCCGTTTGCGGCCCTTGAAGCGGCGTGACCGGCCAGCTCTCGACCGTCTTGATCATGGCGATCTTGCCGGCCGGCATGATCACGATCTCGTCGCCGGCCTTCAGGCTGCCGGATTCGATGCGGCCGGCGACGATGCGGCGGTCGTCGAATTTGTAGATCGCCTGCACCGGCAGCCGCAGCGGCAGGGTTTCCGCCGGCCGTGCTGGCTCCAGTTCGTCCAGCGCCTCGACGACACTCGGCCCCTTGTACCAGGCGATCCGCGCCGTGTGCTCGGCGACGCCATCGCCGTCGCGCGCGGAGATCGGGATCACCGCCGATGGCTTCACGCCAAGACCGGTCAGGTGCGCCGATATCTCGTCGCTGATTTCGCCGAAGCGCTCGGCACTGAAATCAACCCGATCCATCTTGTTGACGACGACCGCGACCTGCTTGATGCCGAGCAGATGCAGCAGATAGCCGTGCCGCCGCGTCTGGTCGCGCACGCCCTCCAGGGCGTCGATGATCAGCACGGCGCCGTCGGCCTGCGAGGCGCCGGTGATCATGTTGCGGAGGAATTCGGCGTGGCCGGGCGCGTCGATCAGCACCACGTCGCGCGAGCGGGTGCGGAAGCGGATCTGCGTGGTGTCGATGGTGATGCCCTGGTCGCGCTCGGTCTGCAGCGCATCCAACAGGAACGACCATTCGAACGGCATGCCGCGCCGCGCGCTGACGGCCTTCAGCATTTCGAGCTTGCCGTCGGGCAAGCTGCCGGTCTCGTGCAAGAGGCGGCCGACGAGGGTGGATTTGCCATGATCGACATGGCCGACGATGACGATACGGACTTGCGGACGCGTGGTGCCGTTCGGTGTCGCGGAGATCGCGCTGGGAAGAACCATGTTCATCGAAAACGCCTTAAGCTCGCTTCTCAGAGATAACCGGCGACACGCAGCCGCTCGAACGCATCCTCGGTCTCGTGATCGAGGGCGCGGCCCGCGCGCTCCGGCACCTTGGTGTCTTCGAGCTCGGCCAGGATCTCATCGATGTTTGACGCGGTCGACGCGACGGGGAAGGTGATGTCGGCATCGCCAAGCGAACGATAGCGCTTGCCATCCTTCGCCAGATAAAGCGGGATGATCGGGATGTTCTCGCGTCTTGTATAAGCCCAGATGTCGGCTTCGGTCCAATGCAGGATCGGGTGGATGCGCAAATGCGCGCCCTGCGGCGGGGAGGCGTTGAAATGATCCCAGAACTCCGGCGGCTGGTCGCGCACGTCCCATTCGCCCTCCAGGCCACGCGGCGAGAACACGCGCTCCTTGGCGCGCGTCGCCTCTTCGTCGCGGCGGATGCCGGCGATCAATCCGTCAAAGCCGTGTTTGACCAGCGCGAGCTTCAGGCCCTCAGTCTTGCGTGCAGCGGAGCGCGCCGCGGGCGGCAGCGTGGGATCGACACTATCGATCGGCGGGCAGGGTTCGACGCGGAGGTCGAGATCCCATTCCTTCGCGTAGCGATCGCGGAAGGCATACATCTCCGGAAATTTCTTGCTGGTATCGACATGCATGGCAGGAAAGGGCACGCGGCCGAAGAAGGCCTTGCGCGCGAGCCAGATCATCACGTTGGAGTCCTTGCCCAGCGACCAGAGCAGCGCGAGCTTCTTCAGCCGCGCGAACGCCTCGCGCAGAATGTAGATGCTTTGCGCCTCGAGCTCGTCGAGATGATCCGTGGAAGGCGCTGTCGCGGGTTCTTCGATGAGGATTTTCCGCGGCACCTTTATTCCCTCTTTGGGCTCGGAAGCGCGCAAGCGTGCTTTGCCGGATTCATTGTCGAGAAGATGCATCTCTGTGCCTTGGCCTTTGGAGGCGAAAATTCTATAGTTGCGACGCAATAGAGAAGAAATAAATTTCTCTTTGCGGGCGCTTGCCGACACATATATAGAATAAAATTCCAGTCAACCCATAAGTTGGGGAAGCGAGTGGCGCATGCGGTTCTTGCCGGTGTTCCTGGATCTGCAAACGGGCGTGGTGCTGCTGGTCGGCGCGGGCGATCTCGTGCGCGCGAAGCTGCGTCTGCTCGCGGCCGCCGGCGCGCGCGTCCGCTGGTTTGCGACTGACGGCAATCATGATGTGAGCGGGATCGATGCGACGCGCATCGAACTCGCAACGGGCGATCCACTCGCCGCTGATCTCAGCGGCGTCATCGCGGTGCTCTGCGCGGGCGCCGGCGATGTCGGTGTTGCGCTGGCGGCGCGCGCGAGGGCTGTCGGCTTGCCCGTCAATGTGATGGACGATCTTGAGCATTCCACCTTCATCTTCCCGGCGATCGTCGATCGCGGCGATGTCGTGGTCGCCGTCGGCACCGGCGGCGCCTCGCCGGTGGTGGCGCGCCGCGTGCGCGAGCGGATCGAGGCGGTGCTGCCGGCCCGCATCGGCGATCTCGCATCCTTCATCGGCCAATTCCGCAAATCTATACATGCGCGCATCGGCGAATTCGCGCTGCGTCGCCGCTTCTGGGAGCGCATTGTCGACGGTCCGATCGGCGCGCTGGTGTTGGCCGGTCGGAGAGACGAAGCCGAGAAGGCGTTGCAGCAGATTTCCGATCCCTCCGCCTTTGCCGGCGCGACCGCGCTCGGCAAGGCAAAGGGCCATGTGACGCTGGTCGGTGCCGGACCTGGCGATCCGGATCTCCTCACCATCAAGGCGCTGCGCGCGCTGCAGGACGCCGACGTCGTGTTCTACGACGAATTGGTGTCATCAGAGATTCTTGACCGCGTGCGCCGCGACGCCTCGCGCATTCCGGTCGGCCGCCGCGTCGGCAAGCCCGGCATCGGCCAGGATGCCATCAACAGACTGATGATCGAGGCCGCGAAATCGGGACAGCGCGCGGTGCGGCTGAAGGGCGGCGACCCCTTCATCTTCGGCCGGGGCGGCGAAGAGATCGAAGCGCTGCGCCAGGCAGGCGTCGCCTATTCGGTGATCCCCGGCATCACGGCGGGCTTAGGTGCCGCCGCGCAATTCGAGGCGCCGCTGACCTTCCGCCACGAGGCGCTGCGCATCACCTTCCTCACCGCGCACAAGGCGCGTGACGCCGAGACTATCGACTGGTCGGCGCTAACAGACAAGAAGATGACCGTCGTGGTCTATATGGGCATGACCGCCGCGCCGACGATCCGCGCCGGCCTGTTGGCCGCTGGCCGCTCGCCACAAACGCCGGTCGGCGTGTTCGCGCGGGTGACGCGGCCGGATGCCAAGGCCGCGGTCGGAACGCTCGAACATCTGCCGTCGCTGGTCGAGAAGATCGATGGCGGCCCCGCCATCCTCGTCATCGGCGACGTCGTCTCCCACTCCGCGCCGTGGCGTCAAGCCAATCTCAACCAAGTGATCTCGGACCTTTTGGAAGCTGCCGAATGACCTCTCCGCTTGAACAGAAGAAAATCAGAATTACCGGGCCTTCGGTAGTGACTGCCAACCGCACTCATGACGGCGTGGTGATCTATCGCACCCCGCAGCATGGCTGGTCGTCGCGGCTTGCGGACGCCGCCATCGTGCGCACCTCCGACGATGCGCGGGCGCTGCTTGCCGAAGCGGTGGCCGATGACGTCGGCGCGATCGGTGCCTACATCGCGCCGGTCGAAATCAAGGACAATGGAGAGATTGCGCCCGGCAATCTCCGCGAACATATCCGGTCGGAAGGCCTCACCATCGAGCTTCCGGTTCCGGCTTAAGGTTCTCCCTCATGTACGCATATGACGAACTCGATCGCACGCTCCTTCACGAACGTGTCGAAGAATTCCGCGACCAGGTGAAGCGCCGGCTTTCCGGCGAACTCACCGAGGACGAATTCAAGATTCTGCGATTGCAGAACGGCGTGTACCTGCAGCTTCACGCCTATATGTTCCGCGTCGCGATCCCCTATGGCACGCTGTCAACAAAGCAATTGCGCGCGCTTGCCCATGTCGCGCGCCGCTACGACCGCGGCTACGGACATTTCACGACGCGGCAGAACATCCAGTTCAACTGGATCAAGCTCGCCGAGCTGCCGGACGCGCTCGCCGATCTTGCCGAGGTCGGCATCCACGCCATGCAGACCTCCGGCAACAACATGCGCAACGTCACCTCCGACCAGTGGGCGGGCGTTGCGCCCGGCGAGGTCGAGGATCCCCGCATCTGGTCGGAGCTGCTGCGGCAGCACACGACGTTGCATCCGGAATTCTCGTTCCTGCCGCGCAAGTTCAAGATCGCGATCACCGCGTCCGAACACGATCGCGCCGCGATCAAGATCCACGACATCGGCCTGCGGCTGCACAAGAACGCCGATGGCGAGACCGGCTTCGAGGTGCTGGTCGGCGGCGGGCTCGGCCGCACGCCGTTCATCGCCAAGACCATCAAGCCGTTCGTGCACGGCCGCGACATCCTGAGCTATGTCGAGGCGATCCTGCGCGTCTACAACCAGTACGGCCGCCGCGACAACATCTACAAGGCGCGCATCAAGATCCTCGTGCACGAGCTAGGCATCGAGAAGTTCGGCAAGGAAGTCGAGGAAGAGTGGCAGCAATTGCGCGACAGCGCGCTGACGCTCGATGATGGTGCGATCGAGGAAGTGCGCTCGCGCTTTTCCTATCCGGCCTACGAGAAGCTGCCGCACATGCCCGACGAGTTGAAGCAGGCGGCGCATGATCCGCTGTTCGAGCGCTGGCGCAAGAACTCGGTGTTTCCGCACAAGGTGCAGGGCTATTCGATCGTGACGCTGTCGCTGAAGCCGGTCGGCGGCCCGCCCGGCGACGCCACCGCCGAACAGATGGATGTGATCGCCGATCTCGCCGACCGCTATTCCTTCGGCGAGATCCGCGTCGGCCATGAGCAGAACCTGGCACTGCCGCATGTCGCCAAGCGCGATCTGCCGGCGCTGTGGAAGGCGCTCGACAAGGCCGGGCTCGCGACGCCGAACGTGAACCTGGTCTCCGACATCATCGCCTGCCCAGGGCTCGACTACTGCTCTCTGGCGAATGCGCGCTCGATCCCGATCGCGCAGGAATTGACGCGGCGTTTTGCCAATCACGACACCGCAGGCCTGATCGGCCGGCTGCACATCAATATCTCCGGCTGCATCAACGCCTGCGGCCATCACCATGTCGGCCATATCGGCATCCTCGGTGTCGAGAAGAACGGCGAGGAATTTTATCAGATCACGATCGGCGGCCGCGCCGACGAGGGCGCCGCGCTCGGTACGCTGATCGGCCCTTCGGTGCCCTATGGCGAGGTCGCCGACGTGGTCGAGGACATCGTCGAGGCCTATCTGGCGCTGCGCTATTCCCCCGATGAACTCTTCATCGACACGGTCAAGCGGCTCGGCGTCGAACCTTTCAAGGAGCGGGTCTATGCCACTCGTTAAGAACGGAAAAATCGCAACCGACATCTACGCCCATGTCGCCGACGGCGCCGAGATCCCGGCTGATGGCGCAATCCTGGTGCCGGCGGCGCGCTTCCTTGACGATCCCGAGGCGCTGCTGCGCCGGCCCGGCAAGGTCGGCGTGGTCTGGCCGAACAACCGCGATCTCGACGAGCTCGTGCCCTATCTCGACCGGCTCGCCGCGGTCGCGCTGGTATTTCCGTCGTTCCGCGACGGCCGCGCCTATAGCCAGGCGCGGCTGCTTCGTGAGCGCTATCGCTTCCAGGGCGAATTGCGCGCCACCGGCCAGGTGCTGCGCGACCAGTTCGTGTTCATGCTGCGCGCCGGCTTCGATGCGCTCGACGTGAAGAAGGAAAAGGATGCGGATGCCTTCGCGGAGACGGTGAAACGCTACACCGTATTCTACCAGCCGACCGGCGACGGCCGCACCACCGCGCTGAGCCGCCGCACGCAATTGCGTCATTCCGAAAGCGCCAGCCCATGAACGCGCTGGCGCCAGAGATGTCGATCGAGGCGCTGTCGGCGCTGCCGTCGGTACAGGAGCTCAATCGCGTCCTGCGCGCGGCGACGCCGTTCGAGGTCATCGAGTCCGCGCTGAAGACGGTCGGCCGCGAGCGCCTTGCGCTGGTCTCGTCCTTCGGCACGGAATCGGCGGCGCTGCTCAAGGTGATGGCCGATGTCGATCCGGCCATCCCCGTGATCTTTCTCGATACCGGGTGGCTGTTCGCGGAAACGCTCACCTATCGCGACACGCTGATCGACACGCTTGGTCTGACCGATGTTCGCTCGATCAAGCCGCTCGAGGAGACGCTTCACCGCGAAGATCCCGAGCGCGATCTCTGGTTCTCCGATCCCGACGCCTGCTGCCGCATCCGCAAGGTCGAGCCGCTGACGCGCTCGCTGGCGCCGTTCGCCGCCTGGCTCAACGGGCGCAAGCGCTTTCAGGGCGGCGCCCGCGCCGACATCCCCGTGGTCGAGAAAGACGGCGTGCGCCTGAAATTCAATCCCTTCGCCAACGCGACACGCGAAGAGATCGAGGCGATCTACCGCGACGGCAAGCTGCCGCCGCATCCGCTGATTGCCTCCGGATATATGTCGGTCGGCTGCATGCCCTGCACCAGCCGCACCGCGCCCGATGAGGATGCGCGCGCCGGCCGCTGGCGTGGTCGTGCCAAGACAGAATGCGGCATTCATACGATGAAGACTTCTTAGGACAATGACGCTGCCACGCCGCGAACAATGAAATGCGGTTCCGTTGACTAAAGCGCTCTTCGCCGTGAGTTATGTTCCACGTGCTCCGGTGTTGCTTCATCCGATTTGAATGGAGATAGAGATGGTCCGTCGTATCCTGCCGCTCGTCGCGGGTTTGCTGTGGGCGGGTTCGGCTTTCGCCGCCGATTACTCGCTGCTCAACGTGTCCTACGATCCGACGCGTGAGCTCTATGCTGATTTCAACAAGGCGTTTGTCGCGGCCTATCAGAAGGAGACCGGCAAGAGCGTCGAGATCAAGCAGTCGCATGGCGGCTCCGGCTCGCAGGCGCGCGCCGTGATCGACGGCCTGCAGGCCGACGTGGTCACGCTCGCGCTCGCCTACGACGTCGACGCGGTCGCGGCCAAAGGCCTGATCGCGCCGGACTGGCAGAAGCGTCTGCCGCAGAATGCCGCACCCTACACCTCGACCATCGTGTTCCTGGTGCGCAAGGGCAATCCCAAAGGCATCAAGGATTGGGACGATCTGATCAAGCCAGGCGTTGCCGTCATCACGCCGAACCCGAAGACCTCGGGCGGCGCTCGCTGGAATTATCTCGCCGCCTGGGGCTATGCACAGAAGAAGTTCGGCTCGGCCGACAAGGCCAAGAAGTTCGTCGGCGACCTCTATCAGAACGTCCCGGTGCTCGACACCGGCGCGCGTGGTTCGACCGTCACCTTCGTCGAGCGCGGCGTCGGCGACGTGCTGCTTGCCTGGGAAAACGAGGCGTTTCTGGCGCAGCGCGAGTTCGGCAAGGACAAGTTCGAGATCGTCTCGCCGCCGCTGTCGATCCTCGCCGAGCCGCCACTCGCGGTCGTCGATGCGATCGCGGACAAGAAGGGCACCAAGGCGGTTGCCGAGGCCTATCTGAAGTATTGGTATACCAGGGAAGGCCAGGAAATCGCCGCGCGTAATTCTTACCGTCCGCGCGATCCGGAGATTGCCAAGGAATACGAGAAATCCTTCGCCAAGGTTGAACTTTTCACCATCGACGACGTTTTCGGTGGTTGGACCAAGGCGCAGAAGGAGCACTTCGCCGAGGGCGGCATCTTCGACCAGATCTACAAGAATTGATCTGGCCGGGCCCGTGGGGGCAGAAGCAGGGGGATAGGTGAGCACAGCGGTTGCACGGCGCAGCACTTTGCCGGGGTTCGGTCTCACCATGGGACTGACCCTGACATGGCTCTCCGTTATCGTCCTGATTCCGCTCGCCGGTCTCTTTCTCAAGACGTTTGAGCTGAGCTTCGATCAGTTCTGGGGCATCGTCACCAGCCGCCGCACCCTGAGCGCGCTGAAGATCTCGTTTGGGCTTTCGTTTGCCGCGGCTTGCGTCAATCTGGTGATGGGCACGGTCATCGTCTGGGCGCTGGTGCGCTACCGCTTTCCGGGACGGCGGCTGTTCGATGCGATCGTCGATATCCCCTTCGCGCTGCCGACCGCGGTTGCCGGCGTCGCGCTGACCCAGCTGTTTGCACAGAAGGGCTGGTTGGGGGCGCCGCTTGCCGAACTGGGCATCAAGGTCGCGTTCACGCCGATCGGCATTTTCGTTGCCATGGTCTTCATCGGCATTCCCTTCGTGGTGCGGACGGTGCAGCCGGTGCTGATCGATCTCGATCCGGAGATCGAGGAGGCCGCGGCAAGCCTCGGCGCCAACCGCTGGCACACGGTGTTTCGCGTGATCCTGCCGAGCCTGATCCCGGCGCTCTTGACCGGCTTTGCGCTCGCCTTTGCCCGCGCCGTCGGCGAATATGGCTCGGTCATCTTCATCGCCGGCAATCTGCCGAATGTTTCCGAGATCGCGCCATTGTTGATCGTGATCCGGCTCTCCGAATTCCGTTATGCGGATGCCACCGCAATCGCGGTGGTCATGCTGCTGGCTTCATTCATCATCATCTTCGCGGTCAATCGCCTGCAGCGCTGGGCGCAGACCCGCATTCCCACTCACTAGAGGGCCGGATCGATGTCGCTGCAATCGAACCTGGCTTCCTCCACCACGCAGTTGCGGGCCTATGCCCCGAAGGCCGACCTCAATGTCGCCTCGCCGCCGTCGCAGCGGGAGAAGGCGCGCCCGCACACGGCGGCCTCGAAGCGGGATCTGCGCACCGAGCCCCGGCCGATCCGCTTCCTGATCGTCGGGCTGGCGCTGCTCTTCCTCACCGTATTCGTGGTGCTGCCGCTGGTCGTGGTGTTCGCGTCGGCGTTTTCGCGCGGCATCTCGGCCTATTTCGCGGCGCTCAGCGAGCCGGAGGCGCTCTCGGCGATCCAGTTGACGCTTCTGATCGCGGCGATCTCCGTCAGCCTCAACCTGATCTTCGGCGTGATCGCGGCCTGGGCGATCTCGAAATTCGATTTCGCCGGCAAGACTTTTCTGATCACGCTGATCGACCTGCCGTTCTCGGTCAGTCCCGTGATCTCGGGCCTGGTCTTCGTGCTCTTGTTCGGTGCACAGGGTTTCTTCGGGACCTGGCTGCAGGCGCACAACATCCACATCCTGTTCGCGGTACCCGGCATTGCGCTCGCCACCATCTTCGTGACCTTCCCCTTCGTCGCGCGCGCGCTGATTCCATTGATGCAGGAGCAGGGCACGCAGGAGGAGGAAGCCGCGATCTCGCTGGGCGCGTCAGGATTGCAGACCTTCTTCCGCGTCACCTTGCCCAACATCAAATGGGGCCTGCTCTACGGCGTCCTGCTGTGTAACGCGCGCGCGATGGGCGAGTTCGGCGCGGTGTCGGTGGTCTCGGGCCATATCCGGGGCGAGACCAACACCATGCCGCTGCTGGTCGAAATCCTTTATAATGAATATCAGTTCGTGGCGTCGTTCGCGATCGCGTCGCTGCTTGCGATGCTGGCGTTGATCACGCTGGTCGTGAAGACGATCCTCGAACGGCGTCTGGACGAAGGGCAGATTGTCAGTGACGATTGAAGTCAAGAATATCGTAAAGAAGTTCGGCGATTTCGCAGCGCTCGACACTGTCAGCCTGAAGGTCGGCGACGGCGAGCTGTTGGCGCTGCTCGGGCCATCGGGCTCCGGCAAGACCACGCTGCTGCGGATCATTGCCGGCCTCGACTGGCCCGAGGCGGGCGAAGTCACGATCGACGGCGAGGATGCGCTGGGCCGCGGCGCCAGCGAGCGCCATGTCGGCTTCGTGTTCCAGCACTATGCGCTGTTCCGTCACATGACGGTGTTCGAGAACGTCGCCTTTGGCCTCCGCGTGCAGCCGCGCGCGATCCGCAAGGACGAGAAGGCGATCCGCGCCCGCGTCAAGGAGCTGCTCGATCTGGTGCAGCTCGACTGGCTGTCGGATCGCTATCCAAGCCAGCTATCCGGTGGCCAGCGCCAGCGCATCGCGCTCGCCCGTGCGCTCGCGATCGAGCCGCGCATCCTGTTGCTCGACGAGCCCTTCGGCGCGCTCGATGCCAAGGTGCGCAAGGAGCTCAGGCAATGGCTGCGCTCGCTGCATCAGGAGATCCACGTCACCTCGATCTTCGTCACCCATGACCAGGAAGAGGCGCTCGAGGTCGCCAACCGCGTGGTCGTCATGGACAAAGGCCGCATCGAGCAGATCGGCACCCCTGGCGAGGTTTATGACAATCCGGCGACGGCCTTCGTCCACGGCTTCATCGGCGAATCCATCGTGCTGCCGGTCGATGTCAGCGACGGCGCGGTCCGGCTCGGCGGCAGGCCGCTCAACATCGCCGCCAATGGTGCGGCGCCCGGCGCCTCCAAATTGTTCGTGCGCCGCCATGACATGCAGATCGGCCCGGCGGGAGGCGGATCGCTGGAAGGGGCGGTGCGCCACGTCCGCTCCTTCGGCCCGATCCAGCGTGCCGAGGTCGCACTTGCCGACAGTGAAGGCAAGACCGTGATCGAGATCGATGCGCCGCGCGATCGGGAACTGCAGGCCGGCGAAATCATCTCGCTGGAACCCCGACGCTACCGTATTTTCGCGGCTCACGAATAGCTGCCGTAGCCCGGGTGAAGCGGAGCGCAACCCGGGATTCGCATCCACGCGCGAAAAGGCCCCGGATTACGCTTCGCTCCATCCGGGCTACAGGATCTCGCGGACCGCCATCGCCGCGGCAAAAAAACGCCCCCCGTTCACCATTCAGCCACGGTTGGTATGCAACAACGGCGGACCAACCTTGGGGGAATCCTTTCAGTGAAACGGACGACCGTCGCCCTCTTTGGGCTTCTGGTGCTGGGCGGCTGCGCGGCAGACACTCCACTTCCGGAACAGCCGGCCATGTATGTCAACATGGCTGCACCCGGCGCCGTCCTGGACACCCAGGCCGCCGCGACCATGATCTCGCAATATCGCCAGAACAACGGCCTCGGCGCCGTGGTGGTGGACCCTGCGCTCGTCAAGCTCGCCGAGCAGCAGTCGCAGGCCATGGCGGCGCGCAACAAGATGGACCATGACGTGAAGGCCCCGCTCGGCAAACGGCTGGAAGGCTCCGGCTATCCGGCGACGGTCGCGGTCGAAAACGTGTCCGCCGGCTATCATACGCTGGCGGAAGCGTTTTCCGGCTGGCGCGATTCGCCGCCACACAAGGCCAATATGCTCAAGGGCGGTGTCACAAAATTGGGCATTGCCGCGAGCTATGCGCCGAACACCAAGTACAAGGTGTTCTGGACGCTCATTCTCGCGTCAACCTAACTCTGCGTGATCGTCACGCCAGATCAGGCCGATTGACGCGGTCGCGAACTGCGGCCACGGTGGGCGCCATTATACACCACTGATTGACGGTCACGATGGATACTTCAGATCCTCCGCCCGCCACGACGCCCGCGCAGGCGCAGCGCGTATTGGTCCTGCAGGGCGGCGGCGCCCTTGGCTCATATCAGGCCGGAGCATTTCAGGCGCTCTGTCGCGCCGGCTTCGAGCCTGACTGGGTTGCCGGAATCTCGATCGGCGCCGTCAATGCCGCGATCATCGCCGGCAACGAGCCGGACAAGCAGGTGCCGCGCTTAAAGGAATTCTGGGAGATGGTGTCGCGTCCGGTATCCTGGAATCCGATAGCGCCCGGCGACCGCGCCCGCACTTTGTTCAACGAGACCAGCGCCGCCATCATCGCGACATTCGGCGTGCCGGGCTTCTTTGCGCCGCGGATTCCGCCAGCGCCGTTCTGGCCCATGGGCAGCTCGCAGTCGCAAAGCTATTACGACACTGCGCCCCTGAAGAAGACGCTGGAGCGGCTTGTCGATTTCGACCGCATCAACGACCTCAAGACCCGCCTTTCGGTCGGCGCCGTCGGCGTGACCTCCGGCAATTTCAGGTATTTCGACAATTACGAGTTCAAGAAGCTCGGCAAGAAGATCGGCCCAGAGCACATCATGGCCTCCGGCGCGCTGCCGCCGGGCTTTCCGGCGGTCCTGATCGAAGGCGAGCATTATTGGGATGGCGGTATCGCCTCCAACACCCCGCTCGACTTCGTGCTTGATGAGGAGACCCGCCGCGATCTCCTGATCTTCCAGGTCGATCTGTTCAGCGCCCGCGGACCGTTGCCGAATTCGCTATTGGAGGCGGCCGAGCGTGAAAAGGACATCCGCTTTTCCAGCCGCACGCGGATGAACACCGACAAGAACAGGCAGATCCACAATGCGCGCATGGCGGTGCGTGATCTCATCGGCAAGCTGCCGGATTATCTGAAGAACGATCCCTCCGTTGAATTGCTGCGGCAGGCCTCCAAGGAGAACACCGTCACGGTGGTGCACCTGATCTACCGCAGCAAGAACTACGAGACCTCGTCGAAGGATTACGACTTCTCCCATGTCGCCATGGTCGAGCATTGGGAGGCGGGCGTCCGCGACGTTCATTTGTCGATGCGTCACAAAGAATGGCTAGAACGGCCGCAGTCCGGGGAGACCATGGTGACCTACGATCTCACGGGGGACGTCGATCCGTTCCCCGCAAAGAAGGAGTGAAGCAGATATGGCTACGTTGACAGGCAAGACCGCTGTCGTGACCGGCTCGACCAGCGGCATCGGATTGGCGATTGCGCGTAAATTCGCCAGCGCGGGGGCCAATGTCGTCATCAACGGCATGGGCGTGCCGGCCGATATCGAGCGCGAGCGCTCCGGCATCGAGACCGATTTCAAGGTCAAGGCCGCCTATTCGCCGGCCGACATGACGAAGCCCGCCGAGATCGCCGAAATGATCGCGCTCGGCGAAAAGACCTTCGGCTCGGTCGACATCCTCGTCAACAATGCCGGCATCCAGTTCGTCTCTCCGATCGAGGAATTTCCGATCGAGAAGTGGGATGCGATTATCGCGATCAACCTGTCGTCGGCGTTTCATGGCATCCGCGCCGCGGTGCCGGGGATGAAGAAGCGCGGCTGGGGCCGCATCATCAACACCGCCTCCGCGCATTCGCTGGTCGCCTCGCCCTTCAAGTCGGCCTATGTCTCGGCCAAGCACGGCATCGCGGGCCTCACCAAGACGGTGGCACTCGAGCTTGCGACCTTCAAGATCACCTGCAACTGCATCAGCCCCGGCTATGTCTGGACGCCGCTGGTCGAGCACCAGATTCCGGAGACCATGAAGGCGCGCAATATGACCAAGGAGCAGGTCATCAAGGACGTGCTGCTCGAGGCCCAGCCGACCAAGGAATTCGTCACCGCCGACCAGGTCGGCGCGCTCGCATTGTTCCTCTGCAGCGACGACGCCGCGCAGATCACCGGCTCCAACTACTCCATCGATGGCGGCTGGACCGCGGAGTAGGGCGCTTTGGTTCGGCGCGTACCTGTATGCCCCGCGATGACGGGGCATACAGTATCCGGCGGCCTCTCGGCTCAAGCACAACCGCCTCTGGAATACTGGATCGTCAGGTCAAGCCGGACGATGACAGCGGAGAGCTGTTTGAAATTTGAATCAGAACCCATCCCCGCGTCATTGCGAGCAGCTGGCCGTCTAGAGCATTTTCGGTTCTGATGGAATCAGAATCGGAGCTCTAGATTCTAGTTTTGACGCGTTTTCTTCGCGCGAACCGATGTCCACTTCGCTCGAAAACGCGCTAACCCGCGCCGACGGCTTTCTTGCGCCAGGCGAGATGGACGGCGCAGGTGCAACCGGGTGGGTGTGAGGTGACGTCGTTGGCGGGCGTGGCGACCGGTGCGGGCGCGGGCGTTGGCTGCTTCGCGTTCTGCGAGGGGATGTAGTTCAGCACGGGCGCGAGCCAGCGTTCGATCTCACCGACCGCCATGTCCTTGCGCGCGGCATAGTCCTCGACTTGGTCGCGCTCGATCTTGCCGACGCCGAAATAGAAGCTTTCGGGATGGCTGAAATAGAGGCCGGAGACCGAGGAGCCCGGCCACATCGCAAAGCTCTCCGTCAGCTTCACGCCGGCCGTGTTCTCGGCGTCAAGCAGCGCGAACAGCGTCGCCTTCTCGGTGTGGTCGGGCTGCGCGGGATAGCCGGGCGCCGGGCGGATGCCCTGATATTTCTCCAGGATCAACTCGTCCGACGAGAACGCCTCGTCGGGCGCGTAGCCCCAGAACTCCTTGCGCACGCGCTGGTGCATGCGCTCGGCGAAAGCTTCGGCGAGGCGATCGGCCAGCGCCTTGCACAGGATCGAGGAATAATCGTCATTGGCGTTCTTGAAGCGGTCGGCGACCGCGTCCTCGCCGATACCCGCGGTGACGACGAAGCCGCCGATATAGTCAGGTACGCCCGACGATATTGGCGCGATGAAGTCCGACAGCGCGGCGTTGAAGCGGCCTTCGCGCTTCTCGAGCTGCTGGCGAAGCGTGTGGAAGGTCGCGATCTTCTTCTTGCGCGTCTCGTCGGCATAGACGGCGATGTCGTCGCCTTCGGCATTGGCGGGCCAGAAGCCGATGGTGGCGCGCGCCGTGAACCATTTCTCCGCGATGATGCGCTCAAGCATCTTCTGCGCATCATCATAGAGCGAGCGCGCGACCTCGCCGACCTTCGGATCGTCGAGGATGGCCGGGAAGCGCCCGGTCAATTCCCAGGTCTGGAAGAACGGCGTCCAGTCGATGTATCTTGCCAGTTCCGCCAGATCGTAGGCATCGAAGCTCTTGATGCCGAAGAAGGCCGGCTGCTTCGGCGGCGTCTTGGCGAAATCGATCTTGACGCCATTGGCGCGGGCATCCGCAAGCTTCAGCCGTTTCTTGTCCTGCTGCGCTCGGAAATGTGCCGCGGAGATCTTTGCGTATTCGGCGCGGATATCGGCGGCATAGGCCTCGCGCTTCTCGGGCGAGAGCAGCGAGGAGGCGACGCCGACCGCGCGGCTGGCGTCATTGACGTGGACGACTGGTCCGCCCGGATAGTTCGGATCGATCTTCACGGCGGTATGGACGCGGCTGGTGGTGGCGCCGCCGATCAGGAGCGGCAGGTTCAGGCCCTCGCGCTCCAGCTCGCCGGCGAGAAAGCTCATCTCGTCGAGCGAGGGCGTGATCAGGCCGGAGAGGCCGATGATGTCAGCGCCTTCGGCCTTTGCCGTCTCGATGATCTTTGCCGCCGGCACCATCACGCCGAGGTCGATGACCTCGAAATTGTTACATTGCAGCACGATGCCGACGATGTTCTTGCCGATGTCGTGGACGTCGCCCTTCACGGTGGCGAGCACGATCTTGCCAGCGGCATTGCGGCCGTCGCCGGCCACGCCATTAGCGAGGTTGCGGGCCTTCTCCTCCTCCATGAATGGCATCAGATAAGCGACCGCCTGCTTCATCACGCGCGCGGACTTCACCACCTGCGGCAGGAACATCTTGCCGTCGCCGAAGAGATCGCCGACCACGTTCATGCCGGCCATCAAGGGACCCTCGATGACGTCGAGCGGACGGGAAGATGCCTGTCGGGCCTCCTCGGTATCCTGCTCGATGAATTCGGTGATGCCGTGCACCAGTGCGTGGCTGAGCCGCTTCTCGACCGGCCATTCGCGCCAGGCGAGATCGGCTTCCTTGCTCTGCCTCTCCTTGCCGCGGAATTTTTCGGCGAGCGCCAGCAGTCGCTCGGAAGCGCCGGGATCGCGGTTGAGGATGACGTCCTCGCACACCTGCCGCAGTTCGGGATCGATGTCGTCATAGACGATCATCTGCCCGGCATTGACGATGCCCATGTCCATGCCGGCCTTGATGGCGTGATACAGGAACACCGAATGCATCGCCTCGCGCACCGGCTCGTTGCCGCGGAACGAGAACGAGAGATTGGAGACGCCGCCGGAAATATGCGCGCCGGGCAGGTTCTGGCGGATCCAGCGCGTGGCCTCGATGAAATCGACGCCGTAATTGTTGTGCTCCTCGATCCCGGTCGCGATCGCAAAGATGTTGGGATCGAAGATGATGTCCTCGGCCGGGAAATCGAGCCGGTTCACCAGGATATTGTAAGCGCGCTTGCAGATCTCGGTTTTGCGGGCGAACGTGTCGGCTTGTCCCGTCTCGTCGAACGCCATCACCACGACGGCTGCGCCATGACGCTTGGCGATCGTGGCCTCGTGGATGAACTTCTCCTCGCCCTCCTTCATCGAGATCGAGTTCACCACCGGCTTGCCCTGGATGCATTTCAGGCCAGCCTCGATCACGGCGAATTTCGAGGAATCGACCATAACAGGCACGCGGGCGATGTCGGGCTCGGCGGCGACGAGGTTGAGGAACGTCACCATCGCCTTCTCGGAATCGAGCAGGCCCTCGTCCATGTTGACGTCGATGATCTGCGCGCCATTCTCGACCTGGTCACGCGCCACCTGCAGCGCGGCCGTGTAGTCGCCCGCGGTGATCAGCTTGCGGAAGCGCGCCGATCCCGTCACGTTGGTGCGTTCGCCGATGTTCACGAAAGGAATGGCGTCGGTCAGCGCGAACGGCTCGAGGCCTGACAGCCGGAGACGCGGCGCGATCTCAGGAACAATGCGCGGCTTGTGCGGCGCAACCGCCGCGGCAATCGCGGCGATATGGTCCGGCGTGGTGCCGCAGCAGCCGCCGACGATGTTGACGAGGCCTGCTGCTGCGAACTCGCCGATCAGCCGCGCCATATAGTCCGGCGTCTCGTCGTACTGCCCGAATTCGTTGGGCAGGCCGGCGTTCGGATAGGCGCAGACGAGCGTATCGGCGACGCGGCCGATGTCTGCGATGTGGCTGCGCAGGTCCTCCGCGCCGAGCGCGCAGTTGAAGCCGATCGTGATCGGCTTGGCATGCCGCACCGAATTCCAGAACGCCTCCGGCAATTGCCCCGAAAGCAGGCGGCCGGACTTGTCGGTGATGGTGCCCGAGATCATCACGGGCACGTCGATGCCGCGCTCTTCCGTAATCTCGGAGATCGCATACAGCGCGGCCTTGGCATTGAGCGTGTCGAAGATGGTTTCGACCAGGAGAAGATCGGCGCCGCCGTCCAGCAGGCCGTTGATCTGCTCGCCATAGGCCTTGCGCAGGTCGTCGAACGTCACCGCACGGTAGCCGGGATTGGAGACGTCCGGCGAGATCGAGGCGGTGCGGTTGGTGGGCCCCAGGGCGCCTGCGACGAAGCGCGGCCTGCCGTCCTCGGCACTGACCTTCTCGGCGGCGGCGCGCGCGAGCCTTGCGCCCTCGCGGTTGAGCTCATAGGCGAGATCCGACATGTCGTAGTCGGCTTGCGCGATCGAGGTCGAGGAGAAGGTGTTGGTCGCGACGATGTCGGCGCCGGCGCGCAGATAGGCGGCGTGGATGTCCTCGATCGCCTGCGCTTGCGTCAGGATCAGGACGTCGTTGTTGCCCCTGATGTCGCGGTGGAAATCCTTGAAGCGCTCGCCACGGAAGGCGGCCTCGTCGAATTGCAGGCCCTGGATCATGGTGCCCATGGCGCCGTCAAGCACGAGGATGCGCTCGCGCGCGGCGGCGATGAGGGCGGTACGCTTGGGAGAGACGGGTACGGTCATTTGATCAGGCAGCTTTCTTCAAGCAGCTTTTTTCAAGCGGCTTTCTTGGCGCCGTTCGGACGGATGCCGAGCAGATGGCTGATCGCGAACACGAGATCGGCGCGGTTCATGGTGTAGAAATGGAAGGTGTCGACGCCGTGTTTTGCGAGCTTCTGCACCTGGCCGGCGGCAACCGTAGCCGCCACCAGTTTGCGGGTCTCGGCATCATCATCGAGGCCGTCGAATTTCGCGGCGAACCAGTCCGGCACCGTGGTGCCGGCGCGGGTGACGAAATTGCGGGCCTGCTTGAAATTGTGCATCGGCATGATGCCCGGCACGATCGGGATCTCGATGCCGCGGGCCCGCACCCGGTCGAGGTAGCGGAAGTAGAGATCGTTGTCGAAGAACACCTGGGTGATGGCGCGCGTGGCGCCGGCATCGACCTTGGCCTTCAGCGTGTCGATATCGGCATCGAAGTTCGCGCTCTCCGGATGTTTTTCTGGGTAGGCCGAGACCGACACCTCGATATCGGGATGACGCTTCTTGATGCCGGCGACCAGCTCCGGCGAGCTCTGGTAGCCGTCCGGATGCGTGTAATAGGGCGTGCCGATGCCGCCCGGCGGGTCGCCGCGCAGCGCCACGATGTGGCGGACGCCGACCTCGTGATAGCGGTCGACAATCTCGTCGATCTCGCCGCGGGAGGCGCTTACGCAGGTCAGATGCGCGGCCGGCAACAGGCTAGTTTCGTTCAGGATGCGCGCGATGGTCGAATGGGTGCGCTCGCGAGTCGATCCGCCGGCGCCATAGGTCACCGAGACGAAGGTGGGCGACAGCGGCGCCAGCCGGTTGATCGTGTCCCACAGGTTACGCTCCATCTCCTCGGTCTTCGGCGGGAAGAACTCGAAGGAAATGGCGGGAGTCCTGAACGGCGGGGCAGCAACCTCGGTCATGGCTCTCACAAGCTCCACGGAACAATCGGCGACAGGCTGGGCGGTCGAGCAGGTAAGATAGGGCAAAGCGGGTCGCCCAAACAGCCCATCGATAATGGGATTTTGCCCACTTTTGATGAATCTGCTAGCTCTCGATGGCAACCTAAATTCGTAATGGGCAAAACTATGAGTTTCGCGGCTTATCGCGAAAATCCGGAAATTATAGCCATATTCTGTAGTTCATGGGAAAGTCAGTTCCCTCCTCCGGTGTGGGCAAAGGTGAATTATTGCGGGTTAACGATATTTTGTCCCACTCTCGATCGGCGTCAGGTTCAAAGTGTCGCGGAGCTGATCTGCACGCGGAGGGGCTTTGTGGTTTCAATGTGTCGCCCTAGCTTGGTGCGATGATCCCGCTTTCGGTCCTGGACCTCTCGGTCGTCACCACAGCCACAAAGCCCGCCGCGGCGCTGCGCAACAGCATCGATCTGGCGCGCCACGTCGATGGGCTCGGCTATATCAGGTACTGGCTCGCCGAGCACCACAACCTTGCCTCCGTCGCGAGCCCCGCGCCGGATCTGATGATTGGGCAGATCGCTGCCGTCACCAGGAACATCCGCGTCGGTTCCGGCGGCGTGATGTTGCCCAACCACGCGCCGCTGGTGGTCGCCGAGCGCTTCAAGATGCTGGAGGCGCTGTTCCCCGGTCGCATCGATCTGGGCCTCGGGCGGGCGCCCGGCACCGACGGCGCCACCGCCTATGCGCTGCGGAGCCGGCTCGACCGCCGCGAGGGCGACGATTTCCTGGAGCGGCTGCATGAATTGACGCTGTGGGAGACGCGGGATTTCCCGCCCGGCCATCCCTTCAACAATGTGGTGGCGATGCCCGACGATTCGCCGCTGCCGCCGATCTGGCTGCTCGGCTCCAGCGGCTATTCGTCCGAACTCGCCGCGCAGGTCGGCATGGGCTTCGGCTTCGCGCATCATTTCGCGACCCATGACGCGGTCGATGCGATGACAAACTACCGCGCGCATTTCAAGCCGTCGCCCTGGCGCCAGACGCCATATGCGATCCTCGCAGTGGCGGCGGTGGCGGCCGAGACCGATGAAGAGGCGGAAAAGCTGGCGCTGTCGATGGACCTCAACCGCCTGCGCCGGGACCGCGGCCAGTATCTGCCGCTGCCGAGCGTCGAGGAGGCGCTGGCCTATCCCTATACGGACGCCGAGCGCGCTTCCATCCCGCGGAACCGCGCGCGTTTCTTCGTCGGCAGCCCGGCGACGGTGATGGCAAAATTGCAGCCGCTGATCGCGGCCACCGAGGCGGATGAGCTGATGATCATCACCGCGGTGTTCGATCACGAGGCGCGGAAGAAGTCATACAGCCTGCTGGCGGACGCGTTCGGGCGTGGGAAGAAGGAGGCCGCCTGACCTTACACGCCGTCATTCCGGGGCACGCGAAGCGTGAACCCGGAATCCATCGGGAGGCTCACACAAGCGGAGAAATGGATTCCGGGCTCGATGCTGGCGCATCGCCCCGGAATGACAGGCCCCTTAGTCCGCTTTTTCGCTGAAGGTCGCGCGGAAGGGGTGGGCGGGATAGACGCCCACGATGCGGAATTCGCGGGAGAAGAATTTCAGCTCTTCCAGCGCAAAAGCCAGTCCGCGGTCGTAGGGATGGCCGTCGACGTCGGCATAAAATTGCGTCGCGAAGAAATTGCCGTCGACCATGTAGCTTTCGAGCTTGGTCATGTTGACGCCGTTGGTGGCAAAGCCGCCGAGCGCCTTGTAGAGCGCGGCGGGTAAATTGCGCACCCGGAAAACAAATGTGGTGACTAGGGGGCCTGAATCCTGCTCGGCCCATTTGGCTTCGCGTGCCAGCACCACGAAGCGGGTGGTGTTGTGGGCTTCGTCCTCAATGTCCTCGGCGAGGATATCAAGGCCGTAAATGTCGGCGGCAAGGCGCGAGGCGATGGCGGCGACGCTCTTGTCGCCGCGTTCGGAGATGTCGCGCGCGCTGCCTGCGGTATCGCCGGCGACGATCGGCCTGACGCCGAGCTTGCGGATGATGCGCCGGCACTGGCCAAGCGCGTGCACATGGCTCTCCACGCTCCTGATGTCGCCGAGCTTCGCCCCCTTCACCGCCATCAACTGATGCCGGACCGGCAGGAACCATTCGCCGACGATGAACAGGCCCGAGGCCGGCAACAGATGGTGGATGTCGGCGACGCGGCCGGCAACCGAGTTCTCGATCGGAATCATGCCGAGATCGGCCTCGCCGGAGGAAATCGCCGACAGCGCGTCCTCGAAGGTCGCGCACGGCATCGGCTCGGCGTCGGGATAGGCCTCGACGATCGCGATGTGGGAATTGGCTCCGGACTCGCCCTGAAAGGCGATTTTCAGCTTCTTGGTCATGGCGGGGGTTTTAGCAGCGGTTCAGGTTTTCGCCAGTATGCGCCGGGCGGTTTCGAGGTCGGCCGGGGTGTCGACGCCGCGCGGCACGGTGTCGACAATGGTGACGTCGATCCGCATCCCGGCCTCCAGCGCGCGGAGCTGCTCGAGTTTCTCCTGCTGTTCCAGGGGCGAGGGCGGCAGCCGCACGAAGCGCCCCAGCGCGGCGCGGCGATAGGCGTAGAGACCGATATGGTGGTAGCGCGGCCCGTCGCCGAATGGCGCGGTGGCGCGAGTGAAATAGAGCGCGCGGAGCCGCCCTGCCGTGATCGGCGAGCCGACCGCCTTCACCACGTTCGGATTGAGGCTTTCCTCTTCGGTGTGGATCTCGGAGGCGAGGGTGGCGATATCGACTGCGCCGTCGTCGAGCGGCGGCAGCACGGCGCGGATCGTGTCGGGCGTGATGGTCGGGAAATCGCCCTGCAGATTGACCACGATGGCGGCTTGGCCTTGCGGATCGAGCGTGGTCGCGGCCTCAAAAATGCGGTCGGAGCCGGAGGGGTGATCGGCCCGGGTCATCACCACCTCGCCGCCGGCCAATTTGACGGCCGCGGCGATCTCCGGCGTATCGGTCGCAACTGCGACCCGGCCGATGTTAGCCTCGATCGCCCGGCGCAATACGTGGACAATCATCGGCTGGCCGGCAATGTCGAGGAGCGGCTTGCCCGGCAGCCTCGTGGCCGCCATGCGGGCGGGAATCAGCACCAAAATCCGCGAGTCAGCCATCGTATCGAAACCCTGCCGGAGGCAGGAAACAGGGTGGGGACGGGACGAAAGTCGGCGCGTTTATACGGGTTGCCAGAGCGCAGGCAAACCGATATCTCCACTCTGCTCGGGGGAGGCGCGACGAGGGCTGATTCCGAGGCTCACCCCCGCGGCCGTTCGGCCCGCCTGAAGTCGACATTTTCGGCCTGGAGCCTGATCCGAAATGGACTCCTTCGAACTCAACAAGATTCTGGGTGCGATTCTCGGCACCTGCCTCATTATCCTGGTGACGAGCTTTGCCGCGCAGGCGGTGTTCACGCCCAAGCCGCTGGAGAAGCCCGGTTTCGAGATCGCCGTGAAAGAGGAGAGCAAGGGCGGACCGGCGGAAGCCGCCGCACCGTCCGAGCCGATCGAGAAACTGCTGCAGACCGCTTCTGTGGAAAAGGGCGCCGCGGCCGCCAAGAAGTGCGCGGCCTGCCATACCTTCGAGAAGGGCGGTCCGAACCGGGTCGGTCCGAATCTCTTTGGCATCGTCGGCGAGCCGAGGGGCGAGGGACGCGGGTTCAACTTCTCGGCCGCGATGAAGGCCAAGGGGGGCACCTGGACCTTCGACGACCTCAACAAGTTCCTCACCAACCCGAAGGGTTTCATCCCGGGCACCGCGATGGGTTTCGCCGGTATTCCGAAGGACAGCGAGCGCGCAGACGTGATCGCCTACCTGAACTCGCTGTCGGATCACCCCCAGCCGCTGCCGACCGCGCAGAAATAGCATTTCCCTCATGGATTCAATCGGAACGGCCAGGCATTGCCTGGCCGTTTCCGTATGGGTCGCATCTTTGTCAGCGGGACGTTTCGCCGCAGACGTGATGGCCCCCAGGCTTCCAAGATGAGGAAAAAGCAACATAATCCGCCGAAACCTTGCCCTATATTACGCACTTAGTGCGTAACCCCGGTTCACGACAGGAAGCTCCCTTTGGCCATTACCCGACGACACCTTCTGCAGACCGGCGCGGTGGCCGCGCTGACCCCCATCATGGGCGTGGCAGCCGGCATCCCGGTGATGTCGAGCGCGCAGGCGGACCCGGGAGGCAGCGAGCCAGCGTGGCGCCACGCGCTGTCGCTGTTCGGCGATATCAAATATCCGGCCGGCTTCCAGCGTTTCGACTACGTCAATCCGGATGCACCGAAAGGCGGCGTCGCGCGGATTATCTCGCTCGGCACATTCGACAACTTCAACGTCGCGGTGATGGGCGTGAAAGGTTCGATCGCACCGGCCGCGATCATGATCTATGAGACGCTGATGTCGCGCTCGCAGGACGAGATCGCGACCGAATACGGCCTGCTCGCCGAAAGCGCGGCCCATCCCGACGACTACAGCTGGGTGATCTACCGGCTGCGCAAGGAGGCACGCTGGCACGACGGCAAGCCGGTGACGCCGGAAGACGTCATCTTCTCGCTCGAGACGTTGAAGAAGCAAAGCCCGTTCTATTCGTCCTACTACCGGCACGTGGTAAAGGCCGAAAAGAGCGGCGAGCGCGACATCAAATTCACCTTCGACACTCCCGGCAATCGCGAACTGCCGCACATTGTCGGCGAACTGCTGGTGCTGCCGAAGCATTACTGGGAAGGCACGGACAGCCAGGGCCGCAAGCGCGATATTTCCGCGACCACGTTGGAGAAGCCGCTCGGTTCGGGCGCTTACCGGATCGCCGATTTCGTCGCCGGCCGTTCCGTCCGGCTCGAGCGCGTGAAGGACTATTGGGGCGCCAAGTTGCCGGTCCAGGTCGGCCAGAACAATTTCGACGAGCTGCGTTTCGAATTCTTCCGCGACAACGTCGTCGCGCTCGAAGCTTTCAAGGCCGACCAGGCGGACTGGATCACCGAGAACTCGGCGAAGCAGTGGGCGACCGCGTACGACTTCCCGGCCGTAACCGAGAAGCGCGTCGTCAAGCAGGAATTTCCGATCAACGATTCCGGTCGCATGCAGGGCTTCGTGCTCAACCTGCGCCGCGATCAATTCAAGGACGCCCGCCTCCGGCGCGCATTCAACTTTGCGTTCGATTTCGAGGAGATGAACAAGCAGCTCTTCTATGGTCAGTACAAGCGCATCAACAGCTATTTCGAGGGTACGGAATTGGCTTCGTCCGGCTTGCCGCAGGGGCAGGAGCTCGAACTCCTCGAGACCGTGCGTGACAAGGTGCCGCCGGAAGTCTTCACGACGCCGTACACGAACCCTGTCGGTGGCAATCCCGAAGCGGTGCGCGCCAATTTGCGCGAGGCGACCAGGCTGTTGAAGGAAGCCGGCTTCGAGGTGCGCGAGCGCAAGCTGGTCGATCCGTCGGGCAAGCCGGTGAGCGTGGAGATCCTGGTGCAGGATCCTTCCTCGGAGCGGATCGCGCTGTTCTTCAAGCCGTCGCTGGAACGCATCGGCGTCACGACCTCGATCCGCGTCGTCGACGACGTGCAGTACGAGAACCGCATCCGCAGTTTCGATTTCGACATCATCACCGACCTCTGGGGCCAGTCGCTCTCGCCCGGCAATGAGCAGCGCGAATTCTGGGGGTCGCAGGCCGCGGATCAGCAGGGATCCAAGAATACCATCGGCATCAAGAACCCGGCAGTGGATGCGTTGATCGAGAAGGTCATCTTCGCCAAGGACCGGGCTAGCCTCGTCGCCGCGACCAAGGCGCTGGACCGGGTGCTGCTCTGGAATTTCTACGTGGTGCCGCAGTTCGGCTATCCCTACGCGCGCTATGCGCTCTGGGATCGCTTCGGCCATGCGGAACTGCCGAAATACGCGCGCTCCGGCCTGCCCTCGTTGTGGTGGTACGACGCGGAGAGGGCGAACCGGATCGGCAAACGGTCTTGAGGGATTTTTCGCGCATGGCGCTATTCACCCGTCGGCACGCGCTCGGCTTCGGTATCGGTGCGCTATGCGCGACGCGGCTTCGTCCGGCAGCCGCCGATAACGGCGTCGACATGCACGGCATGTCGGCGTTCGGCGACTTGAAATATCCCGCCGACTTCCACCATTTCGACTATGTCAACGTGAATGCCCCCAAGGGCGGCACGTTCTCGCTGATCCCGTCGGTCCGCGCCTACAATCAGTCCTATTTCACGTTCAATTCGCTCAACGCCTACATCCTCAAGGGGGAGGGCGCGCAGGGCATGGACATGACGTTCGCGACGTTGATGGGGCGCGCCAACGACGAGCCCGATGCGATGTATGGGTTCGCGGCGAAGTCGGTGCGGATTTCGCCCGACAAGCTCACCTATACTTTCACGATGCGGCCCGAGGCGCGGTTTCACGACGGCTCGAAGCTGACGGCGCAGGACGTCGCCTTCTCGCTGAACACGCTGAAGGAGAAGGGTCACCCGATGATCCTGGTTCAGCTCCGCGACTTCATCAAGGCCGAGGCGCCCGACGATGCCACCGTCGTCGTCAGCTTCGCGCCGAAGCGCGCGCGCGATGTGCCGCTCTATGTTGCGAGCCTGCCGATCTTCTCGAAGGCCTACTATGCCAACCGGCCGTTCGAGGAATCGACGCTCGATACGCCCCTCGGCTCGGGGCCGTACAAGGTTGGCCGCTTCGAGGTCAACCGCTTCATCGAATATGACCGCGTCAAGGACTGGTGGGCTGCCGATCTTCCGGTCTGCCGCGGCAGCTTCAATTTCGATACCGTCCGCTACGAGTTCTATCGCGACCGCGACGTCGCCTTCGAAGGCTTCACGGGCAAGAACTATCTCTACCGCGAGGAGCTCACCGCGCGCATCTGGGCAACGCGCTATGATTTTCCTGCGATCAAGGACGGCCGCGTCAAGCGCGAGCTGTTGCCGGACGAGACGCCGTCGGGCGCGCAGGGCTGGTTCATCAACATGCGCCGCGACAAGTTCAAAGATCCGCGCGTCCGCGAGGCGCTGATCTATGCCTTCGATTTCGAGTGGACCAACAAGACCATCATGTACGGCGCCTATGCGCGCACCCATTCGCCATTCCAGAATTCGGACATGATGGTGTCCGGCCCGCCGTCGCCGGAAGAGCTGGCGTTGCTGGAGCCGTTCCGCGGGCAGGTGCCGGACGAGGTGTTTGGCATGCCCTTCGTGCCGCCGGTGTCTGATGGTTCGGGGCAGGACAGGGCGCTATTGCGCAAGGCGGCGCAACTGCTGAGCGACGCCGGCTGTGTCGTCAAGGACGGCAAGCGGTTGCTGCCGAACGGTGAGCCCTTCACCATCGAATTCCTCAATGACGAAGCCTCGATCCAGCCACATCACGGGCCCTACATCAAGAACCTTGGCGTGCTCGGCATCGACGCCACCTTCCGGCTGATCGATGCCGTGCAGTATCGCGCGCGGCTGGAGGATTTCGATTTCGACATGACCATCCAGCGCTTCTCGATGTCGGCGACCCCGGGCGATGTCATGCGGGCGTTCTTTTCGTCGCAGGCTGCCAGCACCAAAGGCTCCTATAACCTCGCAGGCATTTCCAGCCCTGTGATCGATGCGCTGGTCGAGAAGATCATCGCCGCCGAGACCAGGGCGGAACTGACCACCGCCTGCCGCGCCTTCGACCGCGTGTTCCGTGCCGGGCGCTATTGGGTGCCGCAGTGGTACGCCAACACGCACAAGGTGGCCTATTGGGATCTGTTCGCCCATCCGCCGAAGCCGGCGCGCTATGCACAAGGCGTGGGAGCGCCGGATAACTGGTGGGCCGACCCGGCCAAGGCCGGTAACGCCGAACAGCCGAAGTAAGACATGAGCGCCTATATCGCCCGCCGCATTCTCCTGATGGTGCCGACGCTGCTCGGCATCCTCTTCGTGTCTTTCGTGGTCGTGCAGTTCGCGCCGGGCGGACCGGTCGAGCGTGTGCTGGCCCAGCTCTCCGGCGCCGATACCGGCGGCTCCTCGCGAGTCTCGGGGTCTTCCGGCGGTGATTTTGCCGCGCGTGCGCCGGGCGGCGCCTCGGCGGATGCGGTGAGTTCGAAGTACCGCGGTGCGCAGGGCCTCGATCCGGCCTTCATCAAGAATCTCGAAAAGCAGTTCGGCTTCGACAAGCCGGCGCCCGAGCGCTTCCTGCTGATGGTGTGGAACTTCGCCCGCTTCGATTTCGGCAAGAGCTATTTCCGCGACGTCAGCGTGATCCAGCTGATCAAGGAGAAGCTGCCGGTGTCGATGTCGCTCGGCATCTGGATGACGCTGCTGACCTACCTGATCTCGATCCCGCTCGGGATCCGTAAGGCCGTGCATGACGGCTCGCGGTTCGACACCTGGACCTCGGCGGTGGTCATCATCGGTTTTGCGATTCCCGGCTTCCTGTTCGCGATCCTGCTGATCATCCTGTTCGCCGGCGGCTCGTTCTTCAACCTGTTCCCGCTGCGCGGGCTGACCTCGGACGGCTGGTCGCAGTTCCCCTGGTACTGGAAAATCATCGACTATTTCTGGCACATCACGCTGCCCTTGATCTCGATGGCGCTGGGGGCGTTTGCCACCATGACGCTGCTGACCAAGAACTCGTTCCTGGATGAGATCCGCAAGCAATATGTCATGACCGCGCGCGCCAAGGGCTGCAGTGAGCGGCAGGTGCTGTACGGCCACATCTTCCGTAATGCGATGCTGATCGTGATCGCGGGTTTTCCGAGCGCGTTCATCCACGCCTTCTTCTCCGGCTCGCTTTTGATCGAGACCATCTTCTCGCTCGACGGGCTCGGCCTGCTCGGCTTCGAGAGCGTGCTGAACCGCGACTATCCTGTCGTGTTCGGCACGCTGTTCATCTTTTCGCTGGTCGGTCTGGTCGTGAACCTGATCTCCGATCTCGCTTACATGTGGATCGATCCAAGGATCGATTTCGAGGCGAGGGAAGTCTGATGACGATGCTTGCGCCCCAGCCGGTCGAGACCACGACGCAGTCGCCGCTCGGCGAAGCCGTGCCGCCGAGCCGCCATCCCTTCGAGCCGTCGCCGCTTAACAAGCGCCGCTGGCAGAACTTCAAGGCCAACCGCCGAGGCTACTGGTCGTTCTGGATCTTCCTCGCGCTGTTCGTGATCTCGCTGTTCGCCAATTTCATCGCCAATGATCGCCCGCTGATGGTCCGCTATGACGGTCGGCTCTATTGGCCGGTGCTCTTCAATTATGCGGAGACGACGTTCGGCGGCGATTTCGAGACCACGGCGGATTACCGCGATCCCTATTTGCAGAAGCAGATCGCGGCCAAGGGCGGCACCATCATCTGGCCGCCAATCCGCTATTCCTACGACACCCACAATCTCGATCTGCCGACGCCGGCGCCGTCGAAGCCGACCTGGCTCCTGACCGAAGCGCAGTGCAAGGAGGTGGTCGAGAGGAAGCAGCTCAGCGGCTGCCGCGACCTTGAATACAACTGGCTTGGCACCGACGACCAGGGCCGCGACGTGGTGGCACGCCTGATCTATGGTTTCCGGATTTCGGTGCTGTTCGGCCTGACGCTGACCATCCTGTCCTCGATCATCGGCGTCGCCGCCGGCGGCGTGCAGGGCTATTTCGGCGGCTGGATCGATCTGACGTTCCAGCGCCTGATCGAGGTCTGGACCGCGATCCCCTCGCTCTATCTGCTGCTGATCATCTCGGCGGTGCTGCCACCGGGCTTCTTCATCCTGCTCGGCATTCTCCTGTTGTTCTCCTGGGTGTCGCTGGTCGGCCTGGTGCGCGCGGAATTTTTGCGCGGGCGCAATTTCGAGTACATCCAGGCGGCGCGCGCGCTCGGCGTCTCCAATGCGGTGATCATGTTCCGCCACCTGTTGCCGAACGCGATGGTGGCGACCATGACCTTCCTGCCGTTCATCGTCTCGTCCTCGGTGATGACGCTGACCGCGCTGGACTTCTTAGGATTTGGCTTGCCGCCGGGCTCGCCTTCGCTCGGTGAATTGCTGGCGCAAGGCAAGGCCAATGTGCAGGCGCCGTGGCTCGGCTTCACCGGCTTCTTCTCGGTCGCGATCATGCTCTCGCTGCTGATCTTCATCGGCGAGGCCGCGCGTGACGCCTTCGACCCGCGCAAGACGTTCAGGTAGAGGGCCGCATCATGGACGCCATCAACCAGCCGCTGCTCGATGTCCGCGACCTCTCGGTCGCCTTCGGCCCGTCGATCGCGGTCGACCATGTTTCGTTCTCGATCAAGCGCGGCGAATGCGTCGCGCTGGTCGGCGAATCCGGCTCGGGCAAATCCGTCAGCGCATTGTCGGTCCTGAGGCTGTTACCCTATCCGGCCGCGTCCCATCCTTCCGGCAGCGTCCGGTTCAAGGGGCGCGACCTTCTTACCGCCTCGGAGCGCGAGATGCGCGAGATGCGCGGCAACGACATCTCGATCATCTTCCAGGAGCCGATGACCTCGCTCAATCCGCTGCACACCATCGAGTCGCAGATCGGCGAGATCCTGTCGCTGCACAGCGGTGTGCGCGGCGCGGCGGCGCGGGCGCGCACCATCGAGCTCCTGACGCAGGTCGGCATTCCCGAGCCGGAGACGCGGCTGCAGAGCTATCCGCATCAGCTCTCCGGCGGCCAGCGCCAGCGCGTGATGATCGCGATGGCGCTCGCCAACGAGCCCGACCTTCTGATCGCGGACGAGCCGACGACGGCGCTCGACGTCACCGTGCAGGCGCAGATCCTGGCGCTGCTGGCCGAAATCCGCACCCGGCTCGGCATGAGCATGCTGTTCATCACCCATGATCTCGGCATCGTCCGCCGGATCGCCGATACCGTCTGCGTCATGAATGGCGGCAAGATCGTCGAGCATGGTCCGGTCGAGCAGGTCTTCACCGCGCCGAAGCATCCTTACACCCGCGATCTCCTCGCCGCGGAGCCGAAGCCCGATCCGGCGCCGCCGCGCCCGGACCAGCCGGTGGTGATGTCGGCGGATAATCTGAAGGTCTGGTTCCCGATCAAGCGCGGATTGCTGCGCTCGACTGTCGGTCATATCAAGGCGGTCGACGGCGTCAGCATCGCCGTGCGCAAGGGCGAGACGCTCGGCGTGGTCGGCGAATCCGGCTCCGGCAAGACCACGCTCGGGCTCGCGCTGCTGCGATTGATCTCCTCCGACGGGCCGATCGTATTCTTGGGTAGCAACATCCAGGGCCTGCGCTTCAAGCAGATGCGGCCGTTCCGCCGCGACATGCAGATCGTGTTCCAGGATCCGTTCGGCGCGCTGAGCCCGCGCATGTCGGTCGGCGACATCGTGGCCGAAGGGTTGACCGTTCATCAGCGCCAGTTGTCGGCCGAGGAGCGCGAGGCGCGGGTGATCAAGGCACTGACGGATGTCGGCCTCAAGCCGGATTGGCGCTTCCGCTATCCGCATGAATTTTCCGGCGGCCAGCGCCAGCGCATCTCGATCGCGCGCGCGGTGGTGCTGGAGCCGAATTTCGTGGTGCTCGACGAGCCGACCAGCGCGCTCGACATGCTGTTCCAGGCGCAGATGGTCGACCTCTTGCGCGAATTGCAGCGCAAGCGCGACCTCACCTACATGTTCATCTCGCACGATCTGCGCGTGGTGGCGTCGCTCGCCAGCCATCTGATCGTGATGAAATCCGGCAAGGTCGAGGAGGAGGGCCCGGCCTCCGAACTGTTCAAGAACCCGAAGAGCAACTACACCCGCGCCCTCTTCGCCGCCGCCTTCCGCCTGGAGACGGCAGGCAATGGTGCCGTGGCAACGTAACTCCATGCTGGCCTGTCTCGAGTCGCGTTGAGGGAGCCGCGGGCTCGGTTCACCTCTCCCCAGCGGGGAGAGGTCGATTTGCGCAAGCAAATCGGGTGAGGGGGGCAGGTCCCTCGAGAGAGCGGAGCGCCCCACCCCGCCGGGCCCGCCCCCCCCACCCCAATCGGGCTGTGAAGGATGGCCAGCCGTACTCGCATAAACCGGGTGCCCCCGGGGGGCCGTGTCGCAGCTCTCGCCGGGGTCGGGGGGGGCCCCCCCCGCGACGAGGGAAAAGCCCAGGTGAGGGAGACACGCGCGGGCGGGCCCCCCGGGTGGGGCG